>CAZOEX010000001.1:0-36478 GCA_964578925.1 uncultured Gemmatimonadota bacterium
GTTTCTATCTCACCGACGTGATCGAGTTCGAGCACTGGCTCGACAACGAGCGCAACCGTCTCGAACGTCTCGCCACGGACGCGGCCTGGACGCTGGCGACCCGCTGCGAACGCTCCGGCGATGCACCCACCGCCATCCACTGGGGCCGTAAGGCGATGGAGCTGTCCCCTTTCGAGGAATCCCTTCTGCGACGGCTCATCGAGCTGCAGCTACGCGTGGGCGATCGTGCCGGCGCGCTCAACACCTATGAGACCTTCGAACGCCGTCTTCGCGACGAGCTCGAGGCGGAGCCCACCGAACAGACCCTCGATCTAATCGAAAAGGTGCGGGCCGGGTAACAACCGGCCGGGACGCCATCGGGAGTCGTTATCTCGAGGCGAGCAGGCAACCCTCCGGTGCCCCCAGCCGTCGTACTGTCGGCGAACACGAAAGGCACGAGGTGTCCGAAGCTCAGCTGATCGCACAGGCGCGCGCGGGAGACCAGAGCGCGATGGCGACCCTGTACGCGACGCACGCGGACCGGGTCTACTCCGTCGTGCGTCGGGTCGTCGGCGACGAGCATCTGGCCGAGGACGTGGCGCACGACGCCTGGATCCGCGCGTTCGAAAAGCTTCACCTCTTTCGGGGCGACGCCGCGTTCTCGACCTGGATGTACCGGCTGGCGGTGAACGCGGCGGTCAACCGGGTGCGCTCACGCGGGCGGCGCTCGAAGCTCGAGACGTCGCCGGAGCTGCGACTTCCGGTCCAGGAGCCCGACGAGACCGTGCTCCATCAGCGGCAGCTCGCCCGGGCGCTCGACGCCCTGCCGGACGGCTACCGTACGGTGCTCGTCCTGCACGACGTCGAGGGGCTGACACACGAGGAGATCGGCGAGAAGCTCGGCATCGCGACCGGCACGTCGAAATCTCAGTTGCACAAAGCGCGGGCTCGCATGCGAGACCTCCTCGCGCCGAGAGGGCAATCGGAGGAAGCAGAAGCGGAGAACCATGGTTGAGCATCTGACACGAGAACAGATCGCGGCTCTGATCGACGAGCCGGACGTCACGGCCGAGGGCCGGGCGCATCTGAACGTGTGTGAGGAATGCGCCCGGGAATTCGAAGCGATGAGCCGGACGCGCATGGCGCTCTCCGGGCTGCCCGACCTTTCGGCTCCAGAGGACGGATGGGCGCGGCTGCGCGAAGCGCTCGACGGCACCGCCGTCTCCGGCGGCACGGCGCAGGGCGGCTGGCTGAACTCCGCGTCGTGGGGTCCCGCGCTGTCGGCGGCCGCCGTCCTCGTCCTCTTTCTCGGCGGAATGGGCGTGGGCCGCTTGATCGCGCCCGACGGTCCCTCCGGACCATCGGGCCATGCGTCCGCCGAGTTGGCCACGGGCGACGCCGCGACGGGAACGACGGTCGCGGAGTCGGAGCCGGCGGCTGCCCTCGAGCAGCTCACGGGCGATTACCCCGAGTATCTGCAGACGGTGGCCGAGCTGCGGGAGCTGCGGGAAGGAGGGCCGAGCGCCGCGCAGATCGCCCGCAATCCCGCGCTGGCCGCCGAACGACTGACGCGTCTGGACGCGCTGATCGAGGCGTCCCGGGAAGCGCTTCGTGAGACGCCGGCCGATCCCGCGCTCAACGATTTTCTGTTCGACGTCGTCGACGAGCGCGCGTCGGTCGCCGGACAGCTGGATCAGAGTCTCCGCCAGGCGTCGATGGAGTACTGATGAGAATCCGGCGAGCCCTTCGAGATCCTCTGGCGCCCGCCCTCGTCGCGGGTACGGCTGTCGCGGCACTGTTCGCCGTCGCCCGTCCGGCGTCCGGCCAGGAGGCGGCGCCTCCGTCGCCGGGGATCGCGGGTCACGGTGGTGGGGCCGGGATCCTCTCCCGTATGGCCCCACGGGCCGATCGCGCCCGGCTCGGTCTATTCCTGCGGCTGGACTGCGAGATCGAGTCGGAGGCGGACGGCGAATGTGCGGAGCCGCCCGTCGTTTCGAGCGTGATCGAGGACGCGCCGGCGGCCGACGCGGGCATTCAGCCGGGCGATACGCTCATCTCCCTCGACGGCGTCCCCCTGCGAACCGAGCGAGGCCGCCGGGCGCTCGGCGGGCTCAGAGCGGGCGTTCCGGTACGACTCGAGGTCGGCAGGGAGGGCGGGCGCCGGCAGGTCGAGGTGACGCCCTCGCGCCGTCCCATGGCGGGGCTGTTCGACGTGAACATCGAACGGGGCGCCTGGTGGCCCCGGGAGACCGCTGAAGTACGCGTGTTCCGCTTCCGGGACGATGACGGAGGCACGGCGGAATTCTACTTCTCGCCCACTTCGGAAGCGCCGCTCGCGCCGGAGGGCTTCGTGGTGTTCGGCGAGGACGAGACCGGCGAGCTCCGCCTGGAGACGGGACGGCCGGGTGTGACGCTCCGCACACCCGACGGACGCCGAATCGAGCTGGCGGAGCTGGCGCGCCGGGCGGCCGAGGACGACCGATTGAACGTCGAGATCGAGTCCGTGGAGGACATCGACGGCGAGGTGCGCCATCGCGTGGTACTCGAAAACGCGGAGCTGGCGAAACGGCTCGACTCCGTGCGAGAGGACGTACTGGAACAGGCTCGGGTGCGCATCGAGTCGCTCCGTCGTCGCCAGGCCGAGCTGGCGCGGCGCGGCGAACTTCCGCCGGCCGCCGCCGCGGGCTTCAGCTATCGGGTCCGCTCGGGCACGTCCCCCGAACCGGAGATGCGGCCGCCCGCGCCGCCGTCGCGGCACCATGGCTTCCGGTACTCGGCCGTCGCGCCCGATCATCGCCTGGCGGGCGCGGAGTTCCGTCCGCTGACGCCGGAGCTCGCAGAGTACTTCCCCGTCGAGTCCGGCCTCCTGGTGCTGCGGGTGATTCCCGCGACGCCGGCGCATGCCCTCGGGCTGCGCGGGGGCGATGTGGTCGTGGAGGTGGGAGGCCGCAAGATGCCGGATGTCAACGTGTTCCGGCGACTCGTCGCGGAATCCCTGGCGGCGGGTGAGCCCCTGGACGTAAAGTGGAATCGTAAAGGGAGCGAGATGGAGGGCCGGCTGCTCGGCGACTGAACCCGGTCGCCTCCTTGTCGCTTCCTCCCGGCCAGCGGCATCTTCCGGGGATGGACGAACAGCGGGGAATCGACGAGAGCCGGGACAGCCCGGTGCCGGACGCGCACGACGCCATCGCCGCGGACTTCGAATCCGCCTTCGCGGAGTGGGAGGTGGATCCCCGGGCCTGGCCGGAGTCGGCATTCGAATCACGGGCCCTCCGGGCGTTCCGGCTGCAATTCGAGGCGAACCGGCCCTACGCGCGGTACTGCCGCGCGAGCGGCGCAACGCCCGACTCGGTCGAGCGCTGGCGCGACATCCCGCCGGTGCCCACGGCGGCCTTCCGCGCCGTCGAGCTGATCGTGGGCGATCCGGCCGACGCGCAGCTGCGCTTTCGGACCAGTGGTACGAGCGGGGGCGCGGCCGCCCGGGGCACCCACCTCGTGCGGCGTCCGGCGACCTACCGTGCCTCCCTGCTCGGCCCGTTCCGCCACTCCGTGTTCGGTGGCCGCTCCGCCGGGCGCATTCTTCTCTTGCATCCGCCTTTCGAGCCGACCCGCGAATCTTCCCTCGCCTGGATGCTGGATACGGTGTTCGAGGAGTTCGGCACGTCGGACTCGAGGCGCATCGAACCGTCCGGCGCCGGGGATCCGTCCGCCCCCGCCGGGATCGACACGCTCGAGGCGGCTGCGGCGGCCGAGGAGCCGGTGGCCATCCTCGGCACGACGCTCGCTCTCGCCGAGTGGGGGGACCGTCTGGCGGCCGCGGACGTGCGCATCGACCTCCCCACGGAATCCCGCGTCATGGACACGGGGGGTGCCAAGGGACGGGAGGATCTGGAACGGGACGCGGCGATCGGCGATCTCCTGGGGCGCTTCGGGCTGGCCGCGGACGCCGCGGTCAACGAGTTCGGTATGACCGAGCTTCTCTCGCAGCGTTACGCTCCGGGGCTCGGACGGCTCGCCTTGCGCGGCCCGCCCTGGCTGCGGAGCCGGGTACTCGATCCCGTGACCCTGGAGGAGCGGCCGGAGGGCGACGAAGGCATCCTCTGCCACTACGATCTCGCCAACGTCGGCAGCGTGATCGCCGTCCTCACGGCGGATCGCGGCCGCGCCGTGGGCGACGCGATCGAATGGCTGGGACGTACGCCGGGCGCCGAGCCCCGCGGATGCTCGCTCGCGACGGCCGAGTTGTTGGAGGCACAGCGATGAGCGAGGATCCGCTTCGAGACGACCCTGCGTGGTTACCGGGCTTCGAGCGCACGATGGACCCGGAACGTCGGTTCGCCGGAAGGACTGTTGCCGGCGCATCTTTCCATGCGCCGGCGCTGGAGGAGGCCCAGTATGCCCGGGTAGCCGAGCACGTCCGAGCGAAGGCGCTGGAGGTACGGGCGAGCCATCGGGTGGCAGACGTCGTGGCGGCCGTGGCCGCCGCGGCAGGACGCCTCGCCGATCCGGACGATGCCTTCGGCGAAGCGGCGGTCGACGCCGTGGGACGCGCCTCGGGATGCTCGGTCCCCGCCGCTCGCGAGCTGCTTCGCGAGCACGCGAGAGGCTGGACGACCACCGCCCTGACGGAGCTGCTGGAGGAAGAGCTGGGGGATCCCGGCTTTCTGGACGGCCCGCGGCCCGACGATGCCCGCCCGGGCCGCCGCCGCCGCGCCGTCGGGCCACCGCTGATCCACCTCGTCCTCGCCGGCAACGTGCCGGGTGTCGCGGTGACCGCCGTGATCCGCTGTCTCCTGGTCCGCTCCGGCGTGCTGTGCAAACTGCCCTCGAGCGAGCCCTGGCTCGTCGGCCTGTTCGCGCGCGCCCTCCACGAGGAAGCTCCCGCCCTGGGGGCGACCGTGGCCGCGACCTGGTGGCCGACGTCGTCCCGCGCCGACGTCCCGGATGGAGTCCACGCGGCCGACGCCGCGGCCGCATGGACTAATCGATCAGGTAAAGTCGTCGTGTACGGTGGCGACGAGGCGATCCGCGCGACGCGGGTACGTACGCCGCCATCGACACACATCGTCGAATACGGACCACGGATAGGCGTAGCGCTCCTTGGATCTGGCGCGACGGACCGGGAGCTCGAGGGCCTGGCGCGCGACACCTTCGCCTACGGGCAGGCAGGTTGTGTATCGCCTCGCTTGGTGTACATGCTTAGTGAAGATGAACCACTTCCGCCCGGAACCGGCTCACAGCAGAGGATCGCGCGCCTGCTCGATCGCTTAGCGATAGCACTAAGTGATCAGGCGATGGCCGCTTCGGCGCTACGCCTGACCGACGAGGAAGCCGTGGCGATCCGCGAGGCGCGATCGGCCCTGCAGTTCGACGCGGAAGCGGGGGAGGTTCGCGGACCCACCGGACTGGAGTGGACCCTCCTGTACCGACGGAAGACCGACACGTACAGTGAACCCCTCCCGCGCGTCCTTTGGGCGTACGGGCTGGCGGGGGTCGAGGAACTGGGTGAGTTGCGGCGCGTACTCGAGGGACGAATCCAGGCCCTGGGGATCGCGGGACTCCCGCCGGCGACCGAGCGGCGGGCCGAAGAGCTGGCCGTCGAGCTCGGCGTAAGCCGGGTGACGCGGCCCGGCGAAATGGCCTGGCCGCCGCCCGACTGGCGCCACGACGGCCGGATGCAGCTCCTGCCGCTGGTGCGCTGGACCGATTTCGAGACGACGAACGACTGATCGAGGACGAGAAGATGAAGGCAGTGAGACACGCTATGTCGAGATCAATGGAGGCCGGTGCCCTGGTAGCGGGATCGCTGGTCCTGGCCTTCGCGCTTCCCGGCGCGCTGTGCGCGCAAGAGGCCGGAGCGGACGGAACGCCACCTCCGACAGCGGGGGACGCCCTGATTTCCGAGACGCCCGTCTTCATGCCGGTCACCCCGCCGCCGGGCTACCAGCGGGCCGTGGAGGCGGGCACGCGCTCGGCCGACGGCCGGCCGGGCCCCGAGTACTGGCAGAATCGAGTGGACTACTCGATCGACGTCAGCCTCGACCCGGCGTCCGCCCGAATCACCGGATCCGAGGTCGCCACCCTGCACAACAACGCCCCGGTGCAGATCCCGTTCATCGTCGTGCGGCTCTACCAGAACGTCTTCTCGGAGGGCGTCCAGCGGAACCGGACCGTCGACCTGACCGGCGGCATGTCGATCGAACGGGTGACCGTGGACGGAACGGAACTGCGCGATCTGAGCGACGATCCGGAGGCCGGACAGCAGGATCCCGGATACCGCATCTTCGGCACGCTGATGGTGATCCGCCCGCCCGCCGCGGTGGCGTCCGGGGCGACCGCGGAAATCGGCGTCGACTGGTCCTTCACCGTATCGGGCGGCGGCGGGTTTCGGCACGGTCACCTCGACAACGAGATCTTCAACCTGGCCCAGTGGTATCCGCAGATCGCGGTCTTCGACGACGTATTCGGAATGGACACGGACGCCTACCTCGGCGACGGTGAGTTCTACGTGAACTACGGCGACTTCGACGTCTCGATCGACGTGCCCGCCGGCTGGGTGGTCGTAGCGAGCGGCGAGTTGCAGAACCCGGCGGAGGTGCTGTACGAAGAGCAGGTCGAGACGCTCTCGGCCGCGCCGCAACTCGACACCGTCGTTCACGTGGTCAGCCCCGCGGACGTAGCCGCCGGGGCCGAGCGCATGACGAGGTCGTCCGAGTCCGGGCGGCTGACCTGGGAATTCCTGGCCGAGGATGTCCGCGACTTCGCCTGGGCCACGTCGAACCGCTACGCCTGGAACGTGACGGGCGCCGCGACCGGTGACGCGGAGGACGGCCGGGCGTTGATCCAGGGCGTCTATCCGCCGGACGCCGAGACATGGGCGCAGGCGGCGCCGATGGGGAAGGCCGCGATCGAGTTCTTCAGCGAGCAGATGACGCCCTATCCCTATCCGCACGCCACGGTCGCCTACGGGCCGCCGCAGGTAGGCGGGATGGAATACCCGATGATCACCTTCATCAATCATCGGGACGATCCGGTCTCGCTGAACGGAACCACGACCCACGAGCTGAGCCACTTCTGGGTGCCCATGCTCGTCGGCACGAAGGAGGCGGCCTACGCCTGGATGGACGAGGGGCTCACGACCTTCAACACCGCGCTCGCTCTCACGGACTACTACGGGGAGGAAACGCCCGAGGGCCGCACGCGTGTCGGCGCCATGCGAGGTTACCTGCAGGCCGTACAGGCGAACGCCGAGGTCCCGATCATGCGGCACACCGACTATGCCGAGAACGGCTTCGGCCGCGGGATCGCCGCCTACTCGAAGCCGGGTATGCTGCTGCACAGCCTGCGGCACATGATGGGTGAAGAGACCTTCGACGCGGCCTATCGCGACTACGTCGACACGTGGTCCTACAAGCATCCCATGCCCTGGGACTTCTTTCGCAGGATGGAGGAGGCCGCCGGTACGGATCTCGACTGGTTCTGGCAGGCCTGGTTCTACCGGACCGCCACGCTCGACCAGGAACTGGCGTCCGTGCAGACGACCGAAGGCGGCGTTCGGGTGACCGTTCGCAACAACTCCGACGCCGTGATGCCCGTCGAGCTGCAGATCGAACGGGCCGACGGCTCGACCTCGACCCACGTCTGGCCCGTGAACGTCTGGGCCGGAACGCGCGAAGTGACCCGCACGATCGAGAGCACCGACGGCGGCGAAGTGGTCGGCGCCACCATCGACCCGGAGGCCTGGTACCCCGACTACGATCGATCCAACAACAGCTGGGGGCGGCCCGGCGCCGCGACGTCCGGCGACGAGGGCTCCGGGGGCTGATGGAGGCCGTGGCGACCGACCGTACCGCGATCTGGGAGCGCGTGGAGGCCTTTTTCTCCGCGCGTCCCGAGATCGTGTTCGAGTGGAACGACCCCGAGTCGCCCGCCCGCGGATGGCTCGTCGTCAACAGCCTGAAGGGCGGCGCGGCGGGCGGCGGGACCCGTATGCGATCGGGCCTCACCCGCGACGAGGTCACGTTTCTGGCGAAGGCGATGGAGCTCAAGTTCGCCCTCGCCGGTCCGCCGATCGGCGGCGCGAAGTCCGGAATCGACTTCGACCCGTCCGATCCGCGAAAACCCGAGGTGCTGCGGCGCTGGTTTTCGGCCATCCGCGGCGAGCTCGAGACCCGCTACGGCACCGCCGGCGATCTCAACGTGAGCGAGTCGGACGAAGTGATCCCTCTCTGCCGGGACCTGGGCATCGAGCATCCCCAGATGGGGGTCCTGCGAGGCCACTTCGGGCTCACCGGAGGGGCGCTCGCCGAACGCTGCCGCCTGATGCGCCAGGGGCTGGATCTCACCGTTCCCGCGCCGTACGGCCTGGCCGGCAAGAAGGCGCGGGTGTTCGGGATGGTGACCGGCTACAGCGTCGCCCAGTCCACCTTCAGCCTGCTCGAGCGCCAGGGACGGCCGCTCGCGGGCACGCGGGTGCTCCTGCAGGGATTCGGCGCGGTGGGCGGCGCGGCGGCGCTCTATCTCGCCAGGAAGGGGCTATCGGTGGTCGGCATCGTCGATGCCCGCGACGCGCTGCTCGCTCGCGATGGGCTCGGGGTCGAGGAGATCGAGAAGCTGCTCTTGAGCCGCCGCGGCAATACGCTGCCGGAGACGCTGAACGAGGAGTTCGGGGCCGCGGCGCGGCGCGAGGAGTTCTGGGACGTACCGGCCGACGTCTTCGTGGCCGCGGCCGCGTCCGGCACCCTCGACGAGGCGCGGCTCGATCGGCTCGAGTCCGCCGGCGTCGAAGTGATCGTCAGTGGCGCCAACCATCCATTCGCAGCCGAGCACCCCGGCGATACACGGATCGAGCGTGACGCCGACGAACGCTTCGCCATCGCGGCCGACGTGATCGCGAGCTGCGGCACCGCCCGGGCGTTCGCCTGCGCCAGCGCGAGCGACACCGCGCTCGAGCCCGAGACCGTCTTCCGCGCGATCCGGCATACGGTGGGCGAGGGCGTCGACGAGGCCGTACGCCGCGCCGGGAGCGCCGAGCGCGGGCTGCTGGCGGGAGCGCTGGACCTGGCGCTCGACCGGGGTAGGCGGGGGAGCGGCTGATACGGGCTGTGGCACTCTGCGGAGCTGGATCCGCGAACGCTCCATCGATGACCCTCAGATTCGACTCCGCAGCGACGACGATCAGCCGCACGTAACTTCGAAGCACGGTCCACTGGACGGTCCCACTTCACCCCGGAGGTTTCGGATGTCGTACGCGAATCCCGACGCCCTGGTCTCGACCGATTGGGTCGACGAACACAAGGACGATCCCAACATTCGCCTCGTCGAGGTCGACGAAGACACGTCCGCCTACCAGAAGGGCCACATCCCCGGTGCGGTCGGCTGGGACTGGTCGCGCGACATGCACCACGGGGTGCGTCGCGACTACCAGGACCAGGAAGGGTTCAACCAGTTGCTTCGCGCGGCCGGGGTCGGTCCCGACACCACCGTGATACTCTACGGCGGCAACAACAATTGGTTCGCCGCCTACGCCTACTGGCTCCTCAAGTACCGCGGTTTCGACGACGTGAAGTTGATGGACGGAGGCCGGATGAAGTGGGAGCTGGAGGGCCGGGAACTCACGGCGGAGGTCCCGTCGTATCCCGAGACGGACTTCTCCATCCCGAACCCGGAGCGACCCGAGCTTCGCGCCTTCCGGGACGACGTCCTGGCCTCCGCTAGCTCGGCCACCTTCATCGACGTCCGCAGTCCCGCGGAGTTTTCGGGCGAAAAGCTCGCGCCCGAGCATCTTCCGCAGGAACAGCCGTACGTCGGCGGACACATTCCCGGCGCGAAGAACATCCCCTGGTCGAGCGCGGCCAACGAAGACGGGACCTTCAAGAGCGCCGACGAACTGCGGGAGATCTACGGGGGCAAGGGCGTCGACGGGTCGGGTGAGACGATCGCCTACTGCCGGATCGGGGAGCGTTCGTCGCACACCTGGTTCGTCCTGAGCGAGCTGCTCGGCTACGAGACGAAGAACTACGATGGTTCCTGGACCGAGTACGGGTCGCTCGTGAGGGCGCCGGTGGAACGGGGCAGCTGATGGCGCTGATGGCTTAGTTGTCTCTCTGTGGTGTCCTCTTCCAGGAGACGACGCCCCAGAGGCCCAGCAGCGCGCTGAGCGCCACGATCGGGATCTCGCCGTGGCGAGCGTACTCGGACAGGGTCGGATGCGTCACCGGCCATTGGGCCGCGACGCTCGGCGTGGCAAGCGATACGGTGACGACGCCGAGCAGGAGCTGGACGACGAGCAAGGCGACGGGCAGGGGAGCCGGACGGTCGAGGGCGTAGCTGGTCGCCACGAGGATGGCGCCGAGCGCGATGAGACCGAGCGCGACGGGCTGCAACGCGGTGAGATCGCCGACGACGTTCGCCGGCACCTCCCAGCCCGGTCCCGCCTGGGCCCTCGCGAGGGCCGACGCACCGACGAGGGTCCCGATCAGGGTGCACAGCGCGGCGAACAGAACGCGCAGCGTCCTCATCCTTCGACCATCTCCCGCATCTTCACGACCGTCCGCCAGTTGCGGGCCGTCGCCGTCACGTCGAGGTGGTTCTCCACCTTCGAGGCGAGCGTCGAGCGGCCGATGCCGTCGGGCGCGTACAGATAGAAGACGTCGTCCCGGAGCTTCCAGCGCTCCGTGTTCGCGGCGCTCGCCTCGATTCCCGCGATGTCCGGCTCGACCGGCTCGCGGGCGAGGAAGAAGATGTGGAGGCGCCGGGGCTCGGCCTCGGCATCGGGAAACGGGTTCGCTTCCATCGCCGCCAGGAGGTGGTCGGCCGGGAAGACGAGTGTGGAGGGCCTGAAGCCGTGCTTCTCGTGATCGACGACGCGATCCGTTCGCCCAGAGCCTCGCACTCGTCGGCGTCGAAGTCGAACACGATATTGCCGCTCTGAATGTAGGTTCGCACGTTGCGCAGCCCGAGCGCCTCGAGGTCGCTGCGCAAGGCCGCCATCTTCAGACGGTTGTGCCCGCCGACGTTGATGCCGCGAAGCAATGCGATCCCTGTCACCATGTCGACAATGTCGGGGCCGCCGGCCGGCCGGGCGAATCCGCCGGTCGAGGAAGACCGCCGAACAGCGAAGGTAGAAGGAGAAGGGAGAGGAAGGATGAGAGTCTTCATCACGGGCGCGACGGGCTACATCGGCAGCGCCGTGGCCCGGTCCGCCGAGGAGACCGGCCACGATGTCGTCGGGCTCGCGCACCACGACGCGGCCCGGCAGACCCTGGTCGACGCGGGGCGCGAGATCGTATCGGGAGGACTCGCCGATACCGACGTTCTGGCGGAGGCGGCCCGCTCCGCTGACGGTGTCGTCCACACGGCGAGCGCGGACGGGGAGGAGGGTCCGGAGCTCGACGAGGCGGCCGTTCACGCCATGGTCGACGCGCTCGAGGGCTCGGGGAAGCCGTTCGTGTACACGAGTGGCATCTGGGTTCTGGGTGAGACGGGGAATCAAGCTATATCCGAGGAGGACCCGGTCCACCCCGCCGAGCTCGTCACCTGGCGAGCGGAAGTCGAGAAATGGGTCATCGCCGCGGCCGATCGCGGCGTGCGCACCATTGTCGTCCGCCCGGGCATCGTCTATGGACGCGGTGGCGGCCTCCCCGCGATGATGACACGAGGCGACCTGCCCCTGATAGGTGACGGCGAGAACCGATGGCCGGTCGTGCACATCGACGACGTGGGCCGGCTCTACGTCGCGGCGCTGGAGCGCGGCACCGCCGGGAGCGTCCTTCACGGGGTCGCCGGCCACGTCCGGGCTCGGGAGGTAGCCGAGCGGCTCGGAGCGGAATCGGTGCCGCTGGACGCAGCGCGCGAGCGGTTGGGCGCGTTCGCCGAGGCCCTCGTGCTGGACCAGCGGGTTGCGTCCGAGAAGACACGGGAGCGTATGGAGTGGACGCCCCGCGAACCCGGTATTCTCGAGCTGTCCGCTTCGGAGCTGGGTGGCCAGGCATGAGCCAGACCGCTGAAGATCAATTGACCGCCTACCTCGCCGACCACGCCGATCGTTTCGTCGAGGAGATGAAGGATCTTCTCCGCATCGAGAGCGTGAGCACCGATCCGAGCCGCGCGGCGGGCGTCAGCGAGTGCGCTAGAAAGGTCGCGGCCGACCTCCGCGCCGCAGGCGTGGCCGAGGTCGAGGTCGTGCCTACGCCCGGCAACCCGATCGTACTCGGCTCACACGTCGTCGATCCGAATGCGCCCACCCTGCTCGTCTACGGGCACTACGATGTCCAGCCGGAGGATCCCGTCGAGCTCTGGGACTCTCCGCCCTTCGAACCGACGGAGCGGGAAGGCCGCCTCTATGCCCGCGGAGCGATCGACGACAAAGGGCAGGTGCACCTGCACATCAAGGCCATCGAGGCGCGGCTCGCTTCTGGCGTCGGCCTTCCCGTGAACGTGAAGCTGGTGATCGAGGGCGAGGAGGAGGTCGGGAGTCCGAATCTGGCAGCCTTCCTCGAGACGAACGCCGATCGGCTGGCCTGCGACGCCGTCGTGGTCAGCGACACGGGGATGATCGCCCCGGGCGTGCCGACGATCGCGGTCGGCCTTCGTGGCATCGCATACCTGGAGGTGCACGTCCGGGGGCCGAAGGGGGACCTCCATTCGGGCGAGTACGGGGGCGCGGTCGTGAACCCGGCGAACGCCCTGGCCGAGATCATCGCGGGGCTGCGGGACGACGACGGACGGGTCACGATTCCGGGCTTCTACGACGACGTCCGCCCCGTGACCGACGTCGACCGCGAGCGGCTCGCGGAGCTCCCCCACGACGACGCGGAGCTCATCGAGCAAACTGGTGTCCCGGCCCTCGGTGGCGAGGCGGGCTATTCCACGCTCGAGCGGCTCGGCTTCCGGCCGACGCTCGACGTGAACGGACTCCTCGGCGGCTACACGGGCGAGGGGGCCAAGACCGTGCTGCCGGCGAAGGCGATGGCGAAGATCTCGATGCGCCTCGTACCGGACCAGGAGCCCGGGACGGTCGAACGACAGTTCATCGACCACGTCGGAGCGCTCGCTCCCGAGGGTGTCCGGGTCGACATCCGTCGCCACCACGGGGGACTTCCGTGGGCCGCAGATCCGGAGCACCCGGTGTTCGAGGCGGCCGCCGCGGCGCTGCGCCGGACCTTCGGCCGCGATCCCGTCTACGTACGGGAGGGTGGTTCCATCCCCATCATCCCCCTCTTCGAGCGCACCTTCGGCGCGCCGGTCGTGCTGCTCGGTTTCGGGCTCCCGGGCTCGAACCTGCACGCTCCCAACGAGTGGATCGACCTGGCGACCTACCACGAGGGGATCGAGACGGTGGCGCGCCTCTACGACGAGGTCGCCGCGATGGGCGCGTGAGCGCGGGTGTCAACGGAATCCGTCCCCCATAACTTGATTCCCCCATGCCACTATCGCGCCGACATTTTCTTCGCCAGGCCGCCGCCGTCTCCGTCGGATTCGGCGGACTGCAGGCGTTCGTCAGCGCGTGCACCGACGGCGTACCATTTTCGCGAACGAACATCGACGGGGAGGAGAACGGCCGTACCTCTTCGTCGCGTCGGAGGAGCGATTTCGGCCCCCTGGTCCCCGATCCCGCCGGCATCTTCGATCTTCCGGAGGGCTTCGCCTATCGCGTGCTCTCACGCTTCGGCGACACGATGGACGACGGCTTCGTCGTACCGGGCCGCGCCGACGGAATGGCGGCGTTCCCCGGCCCGGACGGCACGACGCTCCTGGTCTGCAACCACGAGGTCACCCCGCGCGGCAGCCGAAACCAGAGCGCCCTCGGCCCCGGCTACGCGCTGCTCGATCGGCTGAATCCGGCGGACTGTTACGATCCGGGCGACGATGCCCGCCCGGCCGGGGGCGGTACGACGACGATCGTCTACGACACGCGGTCCGGCGCGGTCGTCCGCAGCTTCCTGAGCCTGGCGGGCACGCTCCGCAATTGCGCCGGCGGGCCGACGCCCTGGAATTCCTGGCTCACTTGCGAGGAGATCGTCCTGCCGGCCCGATCGCCCTGGGCGCGCTCCCACGGCTGGGTCTTCGAGGTGCCGGCGACCGCGGAGCCTGGCCTCGCGCGTCCCGTCCCGATCGAGGCGATGGGGCGATTCAACCACGAGGCCGTGGCGGTCGAACCGGAATCGGGTGTCGTCTACCAGACGGAAGACCGGGACGAGGGGCTCCTCTATCGCTACGTGCCCGACGTTCCCGGGGACCTTCATGCCGGCGGTCGGCTCCAGGCTCTCGTCGTCCGCGGCCGTTCCTCGCTCGACACCCGAAACTGGGAAGATTCGCAGATCATAGCCGTCGGCACCTCGTTTCCCGTCGACTGGATCGATTTACGCGACGTGGACGCGCCCGACGACGATTTGCGCTTCCGCGGACGCGACGACGGCGCCGCGATCTTCGCGCGCGGCGAGGGGATGTGGTACGGAAACGGCGCCGTCTACTTCGCCTGCACGAACGGTGGACCCGAGCGACTGGGACAGATCTGGAAGTACACGCCTTCCGCCGCCGAAGCCACGTCCGGGGAGATCGAGGCGCCCGGCCGTCTCGAGCTCTTCCTCGAGTCCGACGACGTGAAGGTGCTGGAAAACGCCGACAACCTCACGGTCGCGCCCTGGGGCGACCTGTTCGTCTGCGAGGACGGCGACGACGCGCAATACCTGATCGGTGTTCGGCCCGACGGTTCGACCTACCGCTTCGGGCACAACGCCGTCAGCGACTCCGAACTCGCCGGCGCCTGCTTTTCGCCCGACGGCTCGACGCTGTTCATGAACATCCAGAACGACGGGCTGACGCTGGCGATCACGGGGCCGTGGAACCGGGACCGCGATGCGCCGGGCGTCGGATGACCGATCCGTGACCGATCGGGCGATCCCCGTCCTCCAGCGCTACCGGCTCAGCCCGCCACGCGCCGCTCGATCTGGTCGATGTGGTCGGTCCAGCCCTCCGGCATGCCGTCCCGCATTCCCTCGGGCAACGGGCCGTAGGCGGCGTGCACGAAACGCAGGGTCGTGATCCCGTCGACCTCCTCCAGCCGGTACTGGACGTTGTTGCTGACCGGGGCCGACATGAACAGCGGTCCGGTCAACTCGAACAGCGTCGGCGGCCGGATCGCCTGCACATGTCCCCAGAGATGACCGGCGTCGTCTCCCAGGTCCCGGTACCAGCGGCCGCCGGGGAAACGCTCGATCCGCAGCGACAGCGATTCGCCCTGCTCCCCTCCGAATCCCGGGCCTACTTCGTGAAGCATCGCTTCCCAGACGTCCTCGATCGGGGCCTCGATGCGGCGCTCCAGCTCGATGCGGAACTCCAGCTCCGCGGCTACGGATGGGGTCATCGTTCGTTCTCCGTCGTTTCGGGTTCGTTCCGTACGTCGTCTTCACCACGCGCACGAGCCTCCGCCCGCTCCTTGATCGAATCGAGATGCTTCTCCCAGATCCGCTCGCATCGTTCGACCCAGTGCCGGACCGGTGACAGGGCTTCGGGATCGGCCGAATAGAGACGACGCCGACCGTCCTTCCGCACACTCACCAGCTCCACTTCTCGAAGTACCCGCAGATGCTTGGACACCGAGGGCTGGTCCATCTCCAGGGCCTCGACGACCTCGTTCACGGCATGTTCGCCGTGACAGACGAGTTCGAGGATCGCGCGGCGCCGGGGTTCGGCGATCGCGTTGTACACGTCGGAATCGGCGGCTGCTCGTGCCATGACCGATAATATATTCTAGTATCGGCATATGTCAACCCGCTCACCGGGTGGGGCATCGGTCATTTCGCTTCGACGGTCCCGAGCATGTTCGGGTGGTATTCGCAGAAATACTCGAGGGTCGTCGTCGCGTGGGCGATCCAGCGAAAGGTCTGGCCCCGGACCATCTCGTCCGAGCTCCAGCTCTCGTCGAGCGGCGCGACGGTGTGAGGCACGACATCCCGGTTGATCCACAGAACGGTGTCGCCGGGCTGAACGACGAGTCGCTCCGGCTCGAAGCGCAACTGACGGATCTCGATGGTGTGAGAGACGGCAGTCGGACCTGAAACAGCCGGGCCGGCCTCGCCTCGGGCGAGACCGGCGCCGGTGATTGCCGCGCCCAGACCGATGAGCGCCAGGAGCGCCAGGTCCGGGCCTGCGGGAAAAAGCTTCACATGCCCTCCATTCCGCCCATTCCTCCGAGCTTCCGATCGAGCTTCTCGGCGTGCTCCTGATGCACGAGAAAGATCTCCAGCGCTCCCTCGAAGGCCTGCTTGACCTGCGGGTTGTCGATGTTCGGAATGAACTGCTCCGCGACGAGACCGTTCACCGACTGGTGATAAGCCGCTTCGTTCGCCGCGTACCGCCGGTCGAACTCCGCGCCACGCAGTCGGCTCAGCTCGTTCGTGATCCGACGCGCGTTGGCGCGCAGCTCACGACTGACCTCGTTGTCCTGCGCGGTCACGCCCAGCCGCTTCGCGAGGGCGGCCACCTGCTCGTTGACGGCCGTATGATCCCGGATCATCGTCTCGGCGAACTCCCGGATCTCGGGATTGTCCGACAGCGCGAGCGCCAGGTGCGCGTACTTGATGTCGGTGTTGTTCGCGGTGACGGCCACGTGGGCCATCTCGAGATCGTTCAGGTCGGATGACGTGCTCGGGTCCGGTGCCACGGCCGCGGCCGTCCCGGTGATGATCGCCGTGACGGCCAGCGCCACGATCCCCCGGTTCAGGTTGATGCTCTTATTCATTCGTTCCTCCGGTTCACTTGATGGGTGTCGATGCGCCCGGCTCGTCGGCCGGGCATCGCGATATTCGTGCGGTCAGGCGGCTGCCTGTCCGCTCTCTTCCACCGGGCGGCTCGCCTTCTTCCAGGCGTCTAGCCCGCCCTCGAAGACCCGCACGTTGGCGAAGCCCAGCTTCGCCAGCTTCTCGCCGGCCGCCTTGCTCTGCGGGCAGTCCGGGCCGCTGCAGTACACGACGATCTCCGTGTCCCTGTCCAGCGCGGCGGCCTCGCGGCCGACTCTGTCCAGCGGCACGCGACGGGATGTCGGGATGAGCTCGCCCGTGTAGTATTCGTCGGTCAGCACGTTCCAGAACTCGGAAACGCCGCCTTCCGCCTGGGCGTCGGTCAGCTCGTCGAGGGAGATGAGGTTCAACTCCTTCATGTCGGTGCTCCTTCCATGGTGTGTCGTTTCATTCGTCGTCGAAGTGCCGAACCGCCGCGCGGGCCGTTCGACAGTGGGGCCAATGACGGCGCGGAGGATTTGGTTCCAGGCGTCCGGGAGATTTCCGCACCGGTCGAACGAGCAGACCGCACGGCTTCGGGATAGCCGGAACCATTCGAGCCCGCCCGGCATTGTCGAGGGCGTGAGCCGGGCGTCTTCGATCGGAGGAGCATGAATTGACGGTGTCGCAGAGCATGCAGCGGACAGTCGACCTGGAAGATCGGGAGGGGTCCATCGAGCCCCTGCTGCGCGGCGTGCTGGATCGCGCGTACAACTTCGCGGTGCGGCTGACGCGGGACGAGGCCGACGCCGAGGATCTGCTGCAGGAGGCGGCTCTTCGAGCCTGCCGCTTCTTTCATCAGTTCGAGCCCGGAACCAACTTTCGCGCCTGGTTCTTCAAGATCCTGGCGAACTGCTACTACAGTGAGATCCGGAGCGACGACAGGCGTGGGGATCGGGTGAGCATCGACGACGCGCCGGCGCTGCATCTGTACGTGAAGTCCCACGAGTTGGGCCTGAACGACGGCGACTCAGATCCAGCCGCAACGCTGCTCGAACGGCTGGGGACGGACCGGATTGCACGCGCCCTGAACGCGCTGCCGGAAGACTATCGTTCGGTCGCGACACTGTATTTCGTGGAAGACTTCAAGTACCGGGAGATCGCGGACGTGCTGGGAATCCCGCTCGGCACGGTTCGTTCGCGCCTCCACCGGGGGCGACGGATGTTACAGGAAGCACTATGGGACGTGGCCGTGGAACACGGACTCGTCGCGCACGAGGATGAGAGCTGAATGGCACCACTGGACCGATATACCTGTGAGCAGGTCTTTCACCTGCTGGACGACTACGTCGACAGGGAACTGACACCCGACGAGATCGCGTGCGTCGAGCAGCATCTCGCGACATGCGCGCAGTGCGCGAGCGAGTCGCGGTTCGAGCACAGCCTGGTCGAGGGCCTCAAAGAGAAGATCCGGCAGATCGATGCGCCCCGTTCGGCCGTGGAGAAGGTCGAAGCGGTGCTGCGACGCGAAGTCGACGGTCCCGCCGAGGACGACTGATCAGATCCGGAGGGTCTCGGCGCCCGTACACTCCGCAATCAGAGTGTGATCGGTGCGCGCCCCTTCGAAGCGGGCGTCCGTCAGAGCGCAGGCGTTGAACGATGCCCAGGAAAGGTCCGCCTCCCGGAAATCCGCTCCGCGCAGATCGGCGCGGCTGAACGCGGCCGAGACGAGGCAGGCGTAGCGCAGGTCGGCCGCGACCAGATGCGTCCGGTTGAAGCGTCCTTCTCCCAGTTCCGCACCGATGAAGCGGCAGGCCTCGAGCCTCGAACGGCTCAGGTCGGCACGTCCCATCGACGCATCACGGAAGTCCACTCCGGTCCCCGCCGCCATTCGGATCACCGCGCGGGTGAGATCGGCGCGGCGAAAACGGGCATCGTCCAGGAGCACGCCCAGGAGTTTCGTGTCGACCAGCGTGGCCCCCTCGAGGTTCGCCCCTCGCAGATCGGCTCCGCTGACGTCTGCCCCGGTAAGGTCGGCGTCCCGCAGGTCGGCTCGCGAGAGGTCGGCCGAGCACAGATCCGCGCCCCGAAGATCCGCTCCACGGAGGTCCGAGTCCCCCAGTGCCGCGTGGTGCAGCTCTTCCAGGGCCAGCTCGCCGCCGTTCAGCGAATCCGCCGGCACCTCGATGATGAGCGCCCCCGTCTCCCGGTGCTCGATCCTGATCATTCCGGCCCCTCCCGGTCGCGTCACCCGCCTCGGATGTCGAGTGCGGTCGGTCCAACATGGAGTTCCGTGCTGCGGTCGGAAACCACCGGTGGAACAATCCCGATTCGTCCGGCATTGGCCCGGCTGAATGGCGGAGCCTGGCCTCCGTCGACCGCCGCACCGGCGGCACCACGATCAGACAGACTTAGGGAGGATCCGATGATTCGGTACGAGGCAACGGCACCCGGGAGGCGGCGCATGCTGCACGGCATCGCAGGCGTCGTCGGTGCCCTGGCGCTGTTCGCGGGCTGCGAGACGTCCGCCGACCGGATGCGGGCCGACGCGATGGACGAGATGGATCAAATGCAGGACGGCGCCATGGACGCCATGGACGCCGACGAGATGGGCGACGGCATGGAGGATCAGATGCAGATCAGCTATGCCGACTGGCGCCCCGAGTTCACGGCCGACGGTCGGCTTCGGCTGCCCCCGGATGCCGTGTGGCGTCTGTGGCCGCAGGTGGGCACGCCCCTGACCCCGAACGCCCTCAACGACGGCGAAGCACCCTTCCCGGAATTCCACCAGGTCTACATCGATCCGGTGAGCTGGGAGCACTGGCGAGAAACCAGTGAATTCCGTGAAGGAACCGTCCTGGCGAAAGAACTGGTCTCCGTACGCACGGAAGGCGCCATGCCCGACGGATCGACCCTCCAGGTGAGCGGCCGCGGCTACTTCATGGGCGACTTCATCGGGTTCGAGATCGCCTATAAGAGCGTTGCGCACTTCCCGGAAGCGCCCGGCAATTGGGCCTACTTCACCTTCGGCCACCATCCGCCCCCGTACGCCTCGGCCACCGGTGCCCAGCCACTCGACCAGTGCAGCTCGTGTCACCAGGCATCGGCCGCGGAGGACTTCGTCTTCACCCAGTTCTATCCGATCCTTCGGTGGGCGAAGGGAGAGGGCGGCTGAGCGAACCCGTTCGCGAGCGTAAGAGCTTCGAGGTCACGGGGCAGCGGATCGAGTTCCTGGCCGATGAGGACCGAGGACATCCGATTCCTCGTTGTGGCGCTCGACCCCCTCCAGCCCGTACACCCACAATACCTGCCGAGTTGGAACGCCCCGTTCCGGTCGGGGAACGGGGCGTGGCTCGTGGGTGCTCAGTCCTCGGCCCGGCGCTCGATCTTGTCGATGTGATCGGTCCATCCCTCCCGCATGCCTTCTCGCATGTCCTCCGGGAGCGGCCCGTATGCGCTGTGAACGAAGCGAAGGGTGGTCACGCCGTCTACTTCCTTCAGGCGGTACTGCACATTGTTGCTCACCGGGGCCGACATGAACAGCGGCCCGGTCAGCTCGAACAGGGTCGGCGGACGAATCGCCTGGACGTGCGCCCATAGATGACCGGCGTCGTCGCCAAGGTCGCGATACCAGCGCCCACCCGGAAAACACTCGATCTCGAGCGACAAATACTCGTCGTTCTCCCCTCCGAATCCCGGCCCCACCTCGTGAAGCATTGCCTCCCAGACGTCCCCGATCGGGGCCTCGACGCGGCGCTCCAGTTCGATGCGGAACTCCAGCTCCGTAGCTACGGGTACGGTCATGATCCCTTCTCCTCGTTCTGTGGTGTTCGTTGCGTTCGTCGGGCACGAGCCTCCGCCCGCTCCTTGATCGAATCCAGGTGTCCTTCCCAGAGCCGCTCGCACTTCTCGACCCAGTTCCGCACCGGTGACAGCGCATCCGGATCCGCCGAATACAGGCGTCGGCGTCCGTCGCGTCTCACGCTCACCAGGTCCACCTCCCGCAGGATTCGCAGGTGCTTGGACACCGACGGCTGATCGATCTCCAGCGCGTCCACCACCTCGTTCACCGCGTGCTCCCCCGTGCAGATGAGCTCGAGGATGGCGCGACGGCGGGGTCGGCGATCGCGTTGTAGACGTCGGAGTCGGCGGCTGCTCGTGCCATGAAGGACAATATATTCGTATATAGGCATATGTAACTACGGCGTATGGCTGGTGTGCGTGTCACCGAGTCCGTCGGTTTGCTGCCGCCGGTGGCCGCTACTATCCTCCCCGGTGGAATAGCGGTCGCACCAGCGCTTCGGCGGAAGGAGGCAACCATGTCGAAGGCCCTTTCGTTCCTTAGCCCCGCAGTGCTCACCCTGGCTCTCACGCCCTCCGGCCTGGCCGGTCAGGAGGCCGAAACGGGTCATCACGTCACTCCCGATGCCGTCGCCTTCGAGCCCTTCCCTGCCGAGCGCGACGCCCAGATCGCGATACTTCACGGCGATCCCTCGGAGGCCGGCCACTACATCCTCCGTCTCAAGTTCGCCCCGAACTGGAACGGCCGTCCGCACCGGCATGGCGGTGACGAGCTGATCACGATCCAGTCCGGCACCTGTTTTATCGCTCATGGTGACGATCTGACCCGTGATGCCGCGGCGGAGCTGCCGGCCGGATCGTTCGCGAGAATCCCCGCAGGCACTCCCATGCGAGGCTTCAGCGGGGACGAGGGCTGCGTGGCGGACGTCCAGGGACATGGCCCGTTCACGACGGAGTATCTGGACGAGACGGAGGACGACGGCCAGGACTGAACGACTCGGCCTGCCACAGCAGCAGCGCCGCCGCGCAGGCCGAGAACACGGAATAGTCCAGGGGCTCCTTGACGCCGAACGAGATTGCCATCGCGATTCCGAACAGGGCCAGAAGCCCCGCGCTGGCCAGGGCGGCCCCACGGATCCACAGCCCGGCGACGAGCGCCAGCCCAAGCGCCAGCTCCGCCACCGTGGCGGCCCAGGCGAGATACGGAATCATGGATGCCGGCAAGAAGGCGTTCACCTGTGCCGTGTAGGTGACGAAATTCTCGAAGTTGCCGTATCCGACCCCTTCGCCCCACCAGCCGAACCGCGACGCGATACCCGACAGGAAGGCGGCTCCTAGGGCCAGGCGGGCGAACAGCGCCACGTGGCGTTCCGTGCGACCGGGGTCCGATCTCATTCGTCGACCGGCACCGTTCGAGGTCCGGGATCGTCGCACACGAAATGGGCCACGAACCGGACCGGCTCCGTGTCGCTGGCGTTGGCCGACACGAGGTGGTCGGAGAACGGACGCTCGTAGAAGCTGTCACCCGCCTCGTACACTACGCCCTCGTTCCCGCGTACCCGGAAGCGGAGCGCGCCGTCCGCCACGTATCCGAACACGGGGCAGCGGTGCCGGTGCGGTGCTGAGGACTCCCCCGGTCCGTAGGTCACCTCGACGGCGGTCAGCAGGAGCCGATCCCCGTCGAGCAAGGGAAGCCGGCGGACGAGTGTGACGCGCCCGTGTTTCCCGGCGGTATCGTCCGGGACGGTAGCCGCGTCGTTCTCCCGGGTCCCGCGCTCGGTCCCGCAGGACGCCGCGAACGCCACCACGCCCAGCACGAGGAGCGCGGCGCTTCGTCCCATGCCGATCATCGTGATACCTCCCGGGTGTCGATCGACCTCGGACGCCACGGGAGCCTCACCTCGTTCACGAGGACCATGCTGACGAGGACGAGGGCGAGACCCGCGGCCATGCCACCGGTCAGCGGCTCCCCGAGAAACACGACGCCCCACAGGATGCCGAATCCCGGGATCAGGTACGTGACGGTCGTCACCTTCGTGGGCCCCACCCGCTCGAGCAGGCGGAAATAGAGGAGGTAGGCCAGCGCCGTGCAGATCACGCCGAGGGCCAGGAGCGCCAGCCAGGCGTCCCGGGGCGGTACCGCGCTCGGTGCCCAGACGAGCGTCGGAACGGCCAGCCAGGCCACGGCACCCACCTGCTGGCCAAGGGCGAGCGTATAGGTCGGCACGCCGGCGAGTCGGACACGCGCGTAGATCCCCGCCGCCGCGTAGCCCGCGGACGCCGCGAGCATCGCGACGACGGCCAGTGCCACCGGGAGCGTGAAGGGGATCGGGCTCCAGCCGACGAGCACGGCGACTCCC
The DNA here is from genome assembly GCA_964578925.1 of uncultured Gemmatimonadota bacterium. Classification (GTDB taxonomy): domain Bacteria; phylum Gemmatimonadota; class Gemmatimonadetes; order Palauibacterales; family Palauibacteraceae; genus JARFPW01. The sequence goes on from CAZOEX010000001.1 coordinate 22,862, forward strand.
GCGATGCCCAGGAACAGGCCGACCGTTCGGGCCGGCGTGAACCGCTCGTTCATCCAGGGCACGGCGAAGACGGCGGCGAATAACGGCGTGGTGGAGTTCAGCACGGCGGCGAACGAAGCCGTGATGTGGAGCTCGGCCGCCGAAATGAGCACGAAGGGCACGGCTGCGTTCAGCAGTGCCAGCATCAGCAATCGTCCGGCGATCGGCCGGAGTTCGACCCGGCGCCGGAAGGCGACTGTGAATCCCCCCAGGAGGAGCGCACCGAGGGCCACCCGTCCCCCCACCAGGGCCGCCGGCCCAAACGCCGGTACGGCGACCCGGATGAACAGATATGAGCTTCCCCACACGGCGGCGAGCACCACGAGCGTCAGCAGGTCTAGCAGTTTCATGGGAAAGAAGCTAGCTTCGTTTGGTATACTAACAAGATCCAAATCAGCCATATATGACCAGACCAAAACAGCGCGGGCGAACCTCCGGGGCGCCACCGCTCCTGCTCCCGATCGACAGGCACGCCGAACGCCCGCTGTACGAGCAGGTCTACGCCGGCCTGCGGGATGCGATTCTCGACGGCCGTCTCGCGCCGGGCGCCCGGCTTCCCTCGACACGTGAGCTGGCCGCGGATCTGGACATCTCGCGAAGCACGGTCGTGCAGGCCTTCGATCAGCTCCGTCTCGAGGGGTACACGGACGGACGCCGGGGAGGCGGAACACACGTTCGCGAGGAGATCCCGGACCGCCTCCTGAGAGCTTCGGCGACGGCGATCCGCCGAGGCCACGACGGCAGGCGTGCGTCCGGAACTGCGGCGAAGCCCGGAAAGCCGGATGCTCTCCCTCTGTCCGGGCGCGGGCGTCTGCTGCTCGACACGGGGAGCAACTTCCGAAGCCTGGCCGGGACGCCGGCCGTGCCCTTCGAGCTTGGCATACCCGCCACGGACGCTTTCCCCGAACGGATGTGGGCCCGTCTCGCGAGCCGGCTCTGGCGGTCAGGTCAGGTCCCGCTGACCGCCAGTGATCCGGCCGGACACCCCGCGCTCCGCCGCGCGGTGGCAGAGTACGTTGGGCAGGCGCGGGCCGGACGGTGCACGGCCGAGCGGGTGCTGATTACCAACGGGGCCCAGCAGGCGCTCGATATCGTCGCGCGGGTGCTGCTCGATCCCGGGGACGCCGCCTGGATCGAGGACCCCGGGTACTTCGGAGCCCGTCTGGTGCTGACGGCCGCCGGCGCGCGCCTCGTTCCCGTGCCCGTGGACGACGAGGGCCTCGACGTGGCCGCCGGTGAGCGAACAGAGCCGGACGCCCGAGTCGCGTACGTCACCCCCTCTCACCAGTTTCCGCTCGGCGTCGTGATGAGCGCCCCACGCCGGCTCGAGCTCCTGGCGTGGGCGGAACGGCGCGGCACCTGGATCGTCGAGGACGACTACGACTCCGAGTTCCGCTACGAGGGCCGACCGCTGCCGTGCCTGCAGGGCCTCGAGGCACAGCGCCTCGGTGAACGTGAGTCGTCCCGGGTCCTGTATGTCGGCACGTTCAGCAAGACCCTCGTGCCGGGCCTACGGCTCGGATATCTGGTGGTCCCCGATCGGCTCGTCGATGCCTTCCGCACCGCGCGCGCCGTGCTCGACGGTCACACGCCGGCGGCCGGACAGGCGGTACTCGCCGAGTTCATCGACGAGGGACACTACACCCGGCATCTTCGCCGCGTGCGCGCCCTGTGCGCCGAGCGGCAGGCCGCACTCATGGACGCCGCGGAAGCGGAGCTGAGCGGCCTGCTGTCGCTCGAGCCCGATCCGGCCGGCCTGCACGTGGTGGGTCAACTCGAAGCGGAGTTGCTCGAACGCGAAGTCGTGGAAGCGGCCGCGTCGGAGGAGGTCGTCGTCACGCCGCTGTCTCGATACTACCTGACCCCATCGGGCCGATGTCCGGGCCGGCTGCTCCTCGGCTATGCGGGCTTCGATTCCGATCGCATCCGGTCCGCCACCGCGTCCCTCGGGCGGGCGCTCAAGACTCTCGCCTGAGAGCAGTGCTTCATCGTGAATCCCGTCAGTGTACCGATCGAATGCCGGCCGACCGTCGCCGCCGGTCGCTCCACTGACGGCCGGCGTCAGCCTCCCGTAATCGCCAGCCCCCGGAGCCAGTCGGGTCGTCTCGGGTATCCGGCGATCGGGTCCCAGCTCCGTCCCGAGTCGCGCGATCGATGGATGCCGCGCTCGTCGGCGGCCAGGAATCCGCCGCCCACCGGATCGGCCAGGAGCAGCGGCGCGATCGTCTCCGGCGGATCCGGCCAACCCGAGGTGATCCGCGCCCATCGGCCCGTCCCTTCGCGCCGGTAGAGCCGGCCGTCGGACCGGCCGGCGACGTACGCGGAACGAGGGCCCGAGGACGCCGACACGACCACGACGGCCGGATCGTCGGGCTCGACGGCGACGCTACGGAGGTAGCCGACATCCAGTCCCTCCATCGGCGAGCTCCAGCTGCGGCCGCGGTCGCGGCTCTCGAAGTAGCCGTCGCCGGCGGAAACCCGGCAATAATCAGGCGCCTCGGGATGGATCGCGAGCTCATGCGTATCGTATGGGCCGTCCGGGACGCGATCCTCCCAGGTCCGCCCACCGTCCGGAGTCGAGATCAGGGCGCCCGCCTCGATCGCGAGCCAGAGGCGCCCGTGATCGTTCGGATGACAGGCGATCCAGCGCACGTGGTGCGTCTCGGGCCGGGGTGGAAAGGCCCACTCCGAGGAGGACGGAAGCTTCAGAAGTCCCTCGCGCCGCTCCCACGTCGCTCCCCCGTCTTCGGTGCGCCAGAGCGTGCTCGGCTCAGTTCCCGCCCAGGCGACATCGTCGCGCACGGGATCGAGGGCCAGCGCGGTGATGTGCTCGTTCGTCAGACCGGCCGCGGTCCACGATCGGCCTCCGTCGTCGCTGCGGAAGACGCCGCCGTCTTCCGTACCGCACCAGGCCGGTACCCCCGCCCGCCCGTCCGCGGCGAGGCACGAGGGCCGGCGCGCGTCCACGCCCATGGCCTCGACCAACCGGGTGGATTGCGTACTGCTCCCGGGATCCAGCCAGTAGACGGCGTCGTTCACAGCGACGAGGATCGGAATGATGTCTCCTTCAAGTTGCGAGGCGCCAGTCGACGGCCCGAGGTGCGTCTCGGTACCGGAAGATGGGGATTACGTTTGAAGGCATTCATATTTCCCTGTCTTGCCGATCGACTCGCCGCCGGCCGCTCCCCGTATACTATGATACATGCAGTTTGGCGCGTCACCGGATACACGAAAGGACGTTTTGCATTGGACCTGAAGATCGAAGGACGCGTGAGGGAGATTCTCGAGGAGCAGTCCGGCGAGGGACGCAACGGACCCTGGCGGAAGCAGGACTTCATCCTCGAAACCGAGGGCGACTATCCGAAGAAGGTTTGCATCACGCAGTGGGGCGACGACATTGAAAAGTTCGGTGTGCAGGAAGGTGAGCGGCTGACCGCGCACATCGATCTCCGTAGCCGCGAGTACCAGGGCCGCTGGTACACCGACGTGAAGGCATGGCGAGTCGAACGGCCGGCCCAGGACACGGGTTCCGGCACGGGACCCGGCAAGGACCCGTTCGGCGTGCCACCGGAGTATCCCGAACCGGTCGATGACGAGGAGGACGTGGACCTGCCCTTCTGATGACCTGGCCGCTGCTGGCCGTCGGCGCCGCCCTCTTCTACGGCCTCCAGGGCGCGTGGACGAAGCGGCTCACCTCGCGGGTGCCGGCGGTCGTCGCCGCCTGGGCGATCTTCGCCTTCGCCTTCCCACTGCTCGCCGCCTACCTGGCCGTACGGGGCATGCCCGAAGTGCACTCGGTCTTCTGGCCCGCCCTGTTGACCACCTGCTCGATCGGACTCCTGTCCTTTTATCTGTACGCCTCGGCCATCCAGCGCGGCGAGCTCGGCCTCACCGTGCCCCTCCTCGCCCTGACGCCGATCCTTCTCGTCCCCGTGGAATGGATGCTTCTGGGGGACGTGCCCGGACTGCGCGGGCTGGGCGGCATCCTCCTGGTCGTAAGCGGCGTCTACCTGCTCAACCTGCGGGACGTGAGGGGCGGACTTCTCGCTCCTCTCGCGACCCCCTTCCGCGATCCGGGCGCCCGGCGCATGCTCGCCGTCGCGGCCCTATGGTCGGTGGGCGGGGTGGTCGACAAGATCGCCGTCACGGCGTCCTCGACGGCCTTTTACGGAACGATGCAGACGGCCGTGCTGGGTGTTGGATTCCTGCCGCTGATCGCCTGGATGCGCGGGCGTGGGACGAGTACCGGAAGAGGGGATTCCGGTCGGGAGAGCGCGCCTCCGGACCCTGACGACAGTGGACGCGAACTGGCGACGGGCCCAGCCATCCCGTTTCGACGTCACGGCCCAGGTCTCGCCGTACAGGGAGTCCTGTACGCCGCGATGTTCATCGTGCAGATGGAGGCGCTACGGCTCACCCTCGCCGCTCACGTGATCACGATCAAGCGGAGCGGCGCGATCGTGACCGTGCTGCTCGGCGCGTTCGCGTTCGGCGAGCGGGACCTCTGGCCCCGTCTCGTCGGGACGGCCGTCACCGTGGTGGGCGTGCTGCTGGTGGCGGGCGGATGAAGATCCCCCTCGAGTTCGCCCGTGCCACGAGTCCGCGGGAAAATCGTTCTCCCCAGGTGGCGTCGCCGCCTGGGCGACGTGAAGTTCAGAGCATGAGATACGGAACATGCCTCACCGGGCCACTGGCCACGCTGCTCCTGCCCCTCGTCCTGCTCTCGGCCTGCACGCCCGAGGACGGAGCGGTCGGGCGCGGCGACTCCGGCGCCGTCGTCTCCGGACCCTACGACCTCCTCATCGGCGGCGGCACGGTGGTCGACGGCACGGGAGGACCCGGCCGCCCGGCCGACATTCTCGTGAGGGACGGCTGCATCGCCTTCGTGGGCGACATCGACGAGGACACGATCGAGATGGTGGACGGGGCCGAGCGATTCGACGCCTCCGGCCTCGTCGTCGCCCCCGGCTTCATCGACGCCCACGCGCACGGCGATCCGACCGACCCCGACGACCCGCCGTTCCACAACTTCCTCGCCATGGGCGTGACCACGATCGTGCTCGGGCAGGACGGGGGCAGCCCGCGGGCCGCCGAGCTGGCCGCGCACCTGGATTCGGTCGACGTCGCGGGACCGGCCGTCAACGTGGCGTACCTGGTCGGGCACAACACCATTCGGCGCGAATCGGGCGTCGGCTTCGGCGACCCGGGCTCCGAGGGTCTGCTGCGCATGTCGAATCTCGTCCGGCGTGGACTCGACGCCGGCGCCTTCGGACTCTCGACGGGCCTCGAGTACGATCCGGGATCGCGGGCGGGAATCGACGAGCTCGTCGCGATCGCCCGCCCCGTCGGCGAAGTCGGCGGCGTGGTGTCGAGTCACCTGCGCAGCGAGGACGCCGACCGCGTCGAGGCGGCGCTCGACGAGCTGATCGAGCAGGGCGAGCGCTCGGGGGCCCGGGTCCACGCTTCGCACCTGAAGATCGTGCTGGGGAAGGACACCGTGCGGGCCGCGTCGCTGCTCGATGCGATGACCCGTGCCGAGGCGCTCGGCGTCGAGGTGACGGCCGACGTCTATCCCTACACCGCGAGCTACACCGGCATCGGAATCCTCTTTCCCGACTGGGCGAAACCGCCGAACGACTACGAGACCGTGCTGGCCGAACGCCGCGACGACCTCGCCGCCTACCTTCGCGAGCGGGTCGAGAGCCGCAACGGGCCCGAGGCGACCCTCTTCGGCTCGACCGAGCTGGCCGGACGCACCCTGGCCGCGGTCGCCGAAAAGCGGGGCGTGCCGTTCGAAGAGGTCCTGATCGAGCTGGGGCCCGACGGGGCCTCGGCCGCCTACTTCGTGATGGACGAGGACGTCATGTCCTGGCTGCTCGAGGATCCCCGCGTGGCGGTCTCGTCCGACGGCAGTCCCACGATGCAGCATCCCCGCGGCCACGGCGCTTTCGCTCGGGTGATCCGTCGCTACGTGGTCGAGGAGGGGCTGTTCACGATCGAGGAGGCGGTGCGGAAGATGAGCGGTCTCACCGCATCGATCTTCCGGCTCGACGACCCCGACGTCGTCGACGTGCCGCGCGGCCGACTGCGCACGGGCTGGGCAGCGGACATCGTGGCCTTCGATCCGGCCGCGGTGAACGATCCGGCCGACTTCGAGCACCCGCACCGTCTCAGTGAGGGGATGAGCGCGGTCTGGGTGAATGGACGGCTCGCGCTGCGCGACGGAGAGCCGGTGGCCGAGGGTGGCGACGGCGGGACGGACCGAACCTACGGTAGGGCTCTGCGGGCGCGCTGGTAGGCTCGCGCCTGGATCGGACTTCGAACTCGCTACCGGCGGATGGCGGCTGCTTAAGGCGTCGGGCACGATGTGCGATGTACCGGGCCTTAGCCTGTCGGTCCGCTCGCATCGTCTGGTTCCCGACCCTCGCGGGCGGTCCGCCCCATCTCGATCAGCCGCCGGCTCGTCTCCGTGAGCGATTCGAGCACCTCGAGCCGCTCCCGAACGGTCCGCTGGAGCGCCCGGCGAAGCCGGGCCCGGCGGGCTCCTTCCCACGTGGCCGCATCCCAGGGATCAACTGCCATCGGCTTCGTCGTCCGGTTCCGGATCCTGGCCGCGCTCGCGAGCGATCCACCGGAGGTGACGGGCATCGTCCCGGTCCAAAACCCGGCCGGTCGACTCCTTCATCGCGATGAGCGTCTCGAGCCGGACGAACCGCATTTCCACGCCGGTCGCAATTTCCGAGACGAGAGCCTGGCGGTGCTCTTTCTCGAAATCGAAAGGTTCCGTGACGAAGAGGTCGATCGTGGTGTCGCGGTGGTCTTCGCTGACGAGCGAGAAGACCTCCATGTTCTTCTCCGAAATCCACTCTCGACGCCGCTCGGGGTCCGCGAAGGCCTCGGCCGCAACCGGCAACAACGGCGAATAGCCCAGACTGCCGAGGGCCTCGAGGGCCCGATGAACGTTGTCGGACCCCAGTTGCAGCACCAGATCTAGGTCGTGAGTGAGGCGCTGATGCCCGTGGGCGTTCACAGCGACGCCCCCGGCTACGAGGTACGCCACTTTGTTGCTCGCGAGAGCCCGCGCCACGGCTTCCAGGGTGCTGACTTTCATAGGCGCAAGTACGATAGGTACGTCGACGCCCGATGTCGATGCACTGGGCTCGAACACATGTCACCCGGACGCCCCGCGCCACGCATGACTGGATGAGCTCGTCCCCAGGGGCATGTCCAGTCTCGCGTCCGGGATTCGACAAAGAACGAAACCGGACGGAAGTTGGGAGGACGATCGGGCCGAGGGCGCGAACCCGGACGTGCCGTCCCGCAACGCGACGCCATCGACACCATGCACGCAGATTCCACACTCGCCATCGAGACCAGCGGTCTCCGGAAGAGCTTCGGGTCGACCCTCGCGGTCGCCGGGATCGATCTGCGCGTACGCGCCGGCACGATCTACGGCCTGCTGGGACCCAACGGCGCGGGCAAGACCACGACGATCCGCATGCTGTCGACCCTCATGCGACCGGACGGCGGAACCGCACGCGTGCTTGGCCACGACGTCGTGTGCGACGCGAGCGCCGTGCGATGCCGCATCAGCCTGACCGGGCAGTTCGCGTCTGTAGACGAGGACTTCTCCGGCGCCGAGAACCTGCGACTGCTCGCCCGGTTGCTGGGCTTCGACCGTCCCGCCGCGCGATCCCGTGCGGACGAGCTTCTCGAGGCGTTCGGAATCGCGGAGGCGGCCGACCGCCAGGTGCGCGACTATTCCGGCGGGATGCGTCGCCGGCTGGACATCGCGGCGAGTATCCTCCGGATGCCCGATCTCCTCTTCCTGGACGAGCCCACCACCGGCCTCGATCCGCGAAGCCGCGGGCGGGTCTGGGAGATCATCCGGATGCTCGTGTCGGCGGGTACGACCGTGCTCCTCACGACGCAGTACCTGGACGAGGCCGACCAGCTCGCCGACCGGATCGCGGTCATCGATCACGGACGGGTCATCGCGGAGGGCACGAGCGCCGACCTGAAGGCGGAAGTTGGAAGCGGCGTCCTCCACGTCCGTGTGGCCGACCCCGGTCGGCGTCCGGCAGCCCGCGAGCTGCTCTCCCGCTGGTTCGGTCACGGCGTACACGAGGACGGCGACCCGCGGGCCCTCTCGGCGCAGCTCGCCGATCCGGAACGCGCGGCGCCCGCGGTCACGGCCCTGACCGAGGCGGGAATCGCCGTGACCGACTTTTCGCTCGGGCGGCCGAGCCTGGACGAGGTCTTCTTCGCGCTCACGGGGCACACGACCGGAGAGCACGAGGTCGTCGACTATGCCGTCGACGGTACCGACGCAGAGCCCGAGCGCAGGGACGCACGTGAGAGGTCGAAGCATCGCACCGAATACGAGGGGGGCCCGTGAACCTTCCGGATCGATCGACACTCCTCCCGCCGGCCGGCGCCGCGTCCGCGCCCGCCGGAGCGCTGTCGCAGACGCTCACCTTCGCCTGGCGGGCCCTGCTCAAGATCAAACATACGCCGGAGCAGCTCTTCGACGTGGTCGTGACACCGATCATGTTCACGGTGCTGTTCACCTACATGTTCGGTGGCGCCGTCATGGGAAGCCCCGACGACTACCTGCAGTTCCTGCTTCCGGGCATTCTCGTCCAGACGGTCATCTTCACGACGGTGTACACGGGCTTCACCCTCAACACGGACATTTCGAAGGGAATCTTCGACCGCTTCCGCTCGATGCCCCTCTGGGAGCCCGCGCCGCTCGTGGGCGCGATGGTCGGCGACACGTTTCGCTACACCGTGTCGTCGGTGATCGTGATGGTGGTCGGCTTCCTTCTGGGCTATCGGCCGGCGACCGGGCTCCTCGGGATCGTGCTGTCGATCGCGCTGCTCAACCTGTTCGCCTTCGGTCTCGGTTGGATCTTCACGGCGCTCGGCCTGGTGCTCAAGACGCCCGGCACCGTGATGACGCTGAGCTGGACGGTGCTCATGCCGCTCACGTTCGTATCCAACATCTACGTCACGATCGACACGATGCCCGGATGGCTCCAGGAGATCGTGAGAGCGAACCCCGTGACCCACATCGTGACGGCCGTCCGCGGCCTCCTGGATGGTGCCGTGACGCTCGACGTGATCGGCCTCAGCCTGGTCGGGCCGACGATCGTGACCGCGCTCGTCGCGCCGCTGGCGCTGGCGCTCTACCGGCGGGAACGATGAGTCCCGGCCCGGTCGATCGGATCCGTGCGCTCGACGGACGCTGGAGGGAAGCCGCGGTCCGGCACGATCTCGATGCCATGATGTCGATCTACGCGGAGGACGCCCGCGAGCTACTGCCCGGGATGCCCCCCATCGTCGGGATCGAGGCCATCCGGGAGTTCTACGCCGGCTTGATCGAGGAATACCCGCGCTTCGAGCATGAATTCGAAATAGCCGAGATCATCGTGACGGATTCCGGCGACCTCGCGGTGACCCGCGGCACCTACCGGTTTACGCCCGATGGCCGGCGACGTGACGAGTACGAATCGGGGAAGTATGTCGGCGTATGGCGGAAGCGAGACGGCGAATGGCGCCTCTACCTCAACATATCCAACTCCGGCGCGGCGATGTCGGGCTGACGGACTGGCATCCGGCGGCTCCCGTGCCGACCTTGGTCGTGATTCCCAGCCGGAGAGACGTATGCGAATCCTGATCGTAGGTGCGGGACCGACGGGCGCGGCGCTCTCGTTCCTGCTCGCCCGCCGCGGGATCGAAGTCGTGCTCCTGGAACGCGAAGTCGGGTTCGATCGCGTGTTTCGGGGCGAGGCCCTCATGCCGAGCGGGGTCGAGGCGATCGAGCAGATGGGGCTGCGAGAGCAGTTCGAGCGACTCCCGAAGCGCGTCGTCGGGTGCATGGAATTCTACGTCGACGGAACTCGCGTCGTTCGCGCCAACTGGCCGGAAGTTGCCGGGCCGAATGCCGTCCACGTGGTGTCACAGCCGGCCTTGCTCGAGATGTTGACCCGGGCCGCGGCCGTTCATCCCGGCTTCGAGCTGCGGATGGGATCGCTGGTTCGGCACGTCGAGGTCACCGGCGATGGCGTGAAGCTGCTCGTTCAGTGCTCCGGGGCGGAGCACGAGCTCCGGGGAGACTTCGTCGTGGGGGCCGACGGACGCAGTTCCGTGGTGCGCGCCCGGGCGGGCCTCTCGCTCGAGCGTCTGCCTTTCCCGTTCGACGTCGCCTGGTTCTCGCTGCCCGTGTCGCCCGACCAGCGCGACGATCCCCGGTTCGTGGCGTACTCACGAAAGGGAAGATCCGTCGGACTGTATCCATCGTGGGACGACCGGCTCCGGGTGGGTCTCAACGTCCCCATGGGAAGCGCAGGCCGGCACTCGGCGTCGCTCGGGACCGATTTGCTCGAGGACGCCGCGGCGACGGTCGGCGAACCGTACGCGTCGTTCTTTCGAGATCATGCCGGCGAAGTGGCCGATCCGGTGGTGTTCAAGATCCTGTTCGGCCGCTGCAGGCGCTGGTCCGCGCCGCGCCTGATGCTGCTGGGAGACGCGGCGCATCCGATGTCTCCGATCCGTGCCCAGGGCATCAACCTCGCCCTGCGCGACGCGATCGTGGCCGCGAATCACCTTGTTCCGGCCATTCGATCCGGTCGCATCGAGGCCCTCGAGTCCGCGGTCGGCCGGATCCACGCCGAGAGGGCGCCCGAAATCGAGCAGTCGCAGCGTTACCAGGTAGCCCTGGCCGAGCCGCCCCCTCCCGCGCGCTCGCCCCTCCTGCGCGCGACCCTCCTTCCCCTGCTCCGGCGTGTCGGAGTGGTGAAGCGCCTCTTCCTGAAGGCGGAGATCCCGCTGCGTCACGGAGTAGTTCCGGTCGAGCTCGAGGTCTGACGGACCGGACGTCGGCGAACCACCCTCGTACGTCGAAGTCGGGGGTTGCCGGGAGAGGGAAGTGTCATCGACTACTCGCGGCTCAGCACGGCCATCGCCCTCGTCGTCCAGCTCTCGCCTCCGTCCGAGGAAAGCTCCGTTTCCCGAATCAACAGATCGCCGTCTCGTCGCCAGGTCATCCGACGGGCGGCTCCGCCGGCCCCTGCGTCTCCTTCGACCGTGCGAAGCGCTGTCGCCGCTCCCTCGTCGGGTGCCTCGCCTTCCCAGCGAACGAGACGGAGTTCGTCCCGTGACAGCGAGTACTGGACCCAACCGTCCTCGGCCGGCACGAAGGACCGTACGAAAAATCGCTTCGATTCGTCGGTTTCCTCGCCCTGCTCGCTTCCAGCGATGACGTGGTCGACGATCGCGCAGCCCTCGAGGATGGACCAGCTCCGCATGCTGATCGGGCGGGTGCGCTCGACTTCACCTTCGCCGTCGTACGAGTCCTCCTCGCCGACCCACTCCCCGATGAGGAAGTCGTAGCCGCGGAACGCGTCGTTCGGACATCGGTCGGTCGTCCGGGACCGTCCGTGGGCGGACATGTCGCCGGTCCGCTCCTCACGGGGTGTGAACCGCATGGCCCAGAACGGAGTCCACGGGCCGCCTCTCGTGTCAGCTCGCGCCCCTTCCCATTTCGGCTCACCGCTTTCCGTTCCGGTGAATCGATAGCGCACGAAGCCGCCTCGCCCCTCGAAGACGAAGTCACCGACGCCGTCCTCGAACCGTCCGTCGATCTCGAAGAACGTCGGCGCGCCGGGAGCCGGCCAGTTGAGCAGCACGTGCCAGCGCTCGGTGTCGGGGTTCCAGGCCCGCAGGCTGAATCCGAGAACGTGTCGGTCCGGCACGAGACGGCCCTCCCAGTGCTCGACGATGCCGCAGCCGTCGAGGATCGGATGAACCTCCGCCGTCGCCGTCCCGGTATCGTACAGGATGGTGTCGTCCGGAGTGGCCGGGTTCGTCTGGCGGTTGTGGACCTCCCACTCGCCGACCCAGAAGTCGAATTTCCGGTGTTCCGGTTGGCGGCAGTGCGAAGCCGCGACTCCCGCCCTTCCCGATTCGAGCTGCCAGGCGCCCAGGCCGAGCGGCAGCAAAGCTGCCAGCGTGACGAGGATCGGCACCAATTTGCAGCGACTCACGAACTCCATCGCGTCTCTCCCAATCGTCCGCGGTTCTCGCAATCGTCCGCGGTCCTCCGTCTGCCGAGCGGGAGTGAGCACCGCGCCCGGACAATCGACGGCGCTCCCACTCGAAAGCAACGACGATCGGGGCCGCCGTCAACCCGCGATTCGACGAACGCTCGTGCGGAGCCGACGAGCGGTAGAATCGAAGCAGGTGCCGGGCCTTCCTCAGATGACGAAGCGACGCAGCCGCTTCGAGCGCTCGCGGCTCGCCACGACCTTCGCGCCGCTCCGCAGCCGAATCTCGAGTCGGGAGCCGTCACACGGGACGATCTCGTCCACGTAGTCGAGGTTCACCATGTGCGAGCGATGAACCCGGAGGAAGCGCTCCGGGTCGAGTCGCGCCTCGAAGTCCTTGAGGGGGACGTTGACGAGATGACCCCGGTCCGCGACATGAATGCGCACATAGTCACCCCGCGCTTCGAAATGCTCGATGTCTGAGACGGACACGGGCACGATCCGGCCGCGGCCCCGCACGAAGAGCCTCCGAAGCGGGCGTCCGGGGGAGAGCGCCTCCCGGGCGCGCCCCACGACCTCGGCGTTCGAGATGCCGGCGAGCGCCATGGAATCGGGATCGTCGTCGGGGTCGCCCGCCGCGCCGTCGCGAACTCTCACCCCACGCCCGATCTCCACCCGTACCCGGTCCATCGCCTGTTCGAAGCGCTCGGTTCCGAAGGGCTTGAGGAGGTAGTCCAGCGCCTGGAGCTCGAAGGCCGTCACGGCGTATCGATCGTAAGCCGTCGTGAAGACGACGTGCGGACGGTGCTCGACCCGCTCCAGCACTTCGATGCCCGAGGCCCCGGGCATCCGGATGTCGAGAAAGACGAGCGGGGGCCGGCGTTCGTCGATCAGGGACACGGCCGAGGGACCGTCCTCGGCCTCGATGACCTCACCGATCCATTCGACCCCGGAAGCCAGCCGCCGCAGCTTCCGCCGCGCCAGCGCCTCGTCGTCGGCGACCAGGGTCAGGATTCCTTCGCTCATGGCCGTGCCTCTCCTGCAATCGCCGCCGCGCCGCGTCGGGGCTCGACGGGCCCTGGCGCGAGACCCTCCGCGGGGATGTAGAGTGAGACGGCGAACCCCGCACCCGGCGAAGTCTCGATCGTGAGTTCGGCGCGACCGTCGTACAGATACCGGAGCCGCTGTCGAATCGAGCGCAGTCCGTGCCCGTGTGCGCGGTCGAGGCTGGGGGCGTCGATTCCCGGGCCATCGTCCGCCACGCGGAGACGGAGCCGGACATCGTCTCGGCGGGCCGTGACGCGGATCACGCCACCTTTCGATCTCTCGGCGACGGCGTGCCGCACCGCGTTCTCGACCAGGGGTTGAAGGGTGAACGGCGGTACCTGACAGGACAGAGCGATCTCGTCGAGGTCCGGTTCGACGCTGAGCCTGTCGCCGTACCGGAGACGCTCGAGCTCCAGGTAGTCTCGGGTGAACGCCCATTCCTCGGACAGCGGCACCGTGTCGCGATCGTCCTCGTCCAGGGTGT
>CAZOEX010000002.1:0-29607 GCA_964578925.1 uncultured Gemmatimonadota bacterium
CGCCGATTCGCGAACCGGACGATGTCCCACATGATCAGGAAGTAGTCGGCCAGGTCGAGCCGACGGATGACGTCCAGCTCGTGCTCGACCTGCCGGCGGTGCGCCTCGCCGAATCGGTCTCCGTACCGCTCCCCGACGCCGCGTTCGACCAGGCCGCGCAGGAAGTCGTGCGGGTCCCTTCCGCCGGGCACCGGGAACGCGGGCAGCTTCGGCTCGAGCTCGTGCAGCCGGAAGCCGCAGCGTGTCGCGATCTCCACCGTGCGGGCCAGCGCGGTATGTCCCCCGGGCACGCCCGCCCAGCGCTCCGCCATCGCCCCGGCGCCCTTCAGATGCCATTCGGCGTTCGGGCGCAGCAGGTCGCCGGCTTCGTCCAGCGTCACGCCGTGCTTCAGGCAGGTGAGCACGTCACAGGCGATTCGGTCGCGCGGGTGGGCGTAGCGCGGCGCGCCGACCGGCACCCACGGGATGCCGCGCTCCCCGGCGAGCTCGATCCAGCGATTGCAGCGCCGGCCGTCGGCCGGGAGCCCGTGGTGCTCGAGCGCGACCTGCAGACGGCCGGGCCCGGCGAACACCTCGCGCAATGGCGGGAGAGCCCCCGCCACGCCGGGCTTCTCCGGCTCCGCCGCGTCGCCCATCAGCAGGCAGAGGAGCCCGTCCGAGCGGTGGCGTAGTCGGGGCAGATCGAGGCGTGGGAACCCCCGATCACCCGACAGCCGCGCCTCGTTGACCAGTACGGCCAGGTGGTGATAGCCCTGCCGGCTCTCGCAGAGCAGCACGAGACGGAGCGCCCCGAACGCGATCCTCACCTCCGCGCCGACGATCGGCCGTACCCCGACCTCCTCGCAGGCCCGGGTGAACCGCACCGCCCCGCCGAGATCGAAGGTGTCGGTCAGGGCGAGCGCGGGGAGCTTCAGCTCAGCCGCTCGCTCCGCGTAGTCCTCGGGGTTGCACGCCCCGTCGAGCAAGGAGAAACCGGAGCGGGCGGAAAGCTCGACGAAAGGCGGTGCGGAGTCGGCTGGCATCGGAATCGTAGCAATCGCCTGGTTCCCGTAAAACCGAATAAAAACCGAATATACGACGGCCGGGATCGGGATGCCAACGACCTGAGGCCGCTGAAACCGCCTTGGCCACTGAAACCGCCCCGGCCGCGTCCTCGTAGGGCTTCCCGTACGTACATCGAGACCCCGGAGGAGCTTCCATGGACGAATTGATTCCGATCTTCGCGATCTTCTTCATCATCGGCGTGCCGGTCATGTCGCTGGCCGCCCACTTCGTGCTGCGCCCGCTGGTGAAGGACATCGTGGGAGCCCTGCGTGGCGGTACGCGGGACGACCTGACCGCGCTGCAGGAACAGATCGCCGAGTTGCAAGGAGAACTGGCGCGGCACGAAGATCAGATCGATCGGTTGGTCGAGGCCGAGTCGTTTCGACGGCGCCTGGAGGCGAGCAGCGAGAGGTCGGCCTGAACCGGTAGCGCCGACACCTTCTCCGAGCGCCCTCAGGGAAGCGAGGTCCTCGTCTCGGAAGGCGCGGTGACTCGAACTTCGGTCGGAGGAGGCTCCGGCGAGTCGTCCGGGACCACCCCGAAACCCGGCCCCCAGCGCGGAGCCCCGTTCAGGGCCGTCGGCTCGTCGGTGAGCTGCACGAGCTCCGTTCCGTCGGGCCTCATCGTCCAGATCTCGAAGCTACCCGTCCGTGTCGAGGCGAACGCGAGCCGGCTTCCGTCCGGGGACCAGTCCGGGAGTTCGTCCGCCGCGCCGGGGTTGGCCGTGAGGTTCGTCTGGCCCGAGCCGTCCGCGTTCATGACGTAGACCTCCGTGTCGAACCCGACGCGGCGCGTGAAGGCGATGCGCGAGCCGTCGGGAGAAGAGATCCCCATGAAGTCCTCCGCCGGGTGATCCGTCAGATTCACGAGATCGGACCCGTCGAGCCGCATGGAGTAGATCTCGTTGTTCCCGTCACGGTTCGAGGTGAACAGGATGCGGGTACCGTCGGGCGACCAGCTCGCGAAACGTTCCTGCGAGTCCGGCATGTTCGTGAGGTTGCGCTGCTGGGAACCGTCGGCGTTCATCACGTAGACCTCCAGGTTCCCGTCGCGGCCGGTCTCGAACAGGATCTGCGTGCCGTCGGGCGACCAGAACGGTATGGCCTCGTCGGCGAAGGGGACGTCCGTGAGGTTGGCCAGGCCCTGCCCGTCGGCGCTCACCCCGAAGATCTCCCGGTCGACGTTGCGCTCGGAATCGATGAGGACGCGGGTGCCGTCGGGCGAGATCGTACCCAGCCAGTCGATGCCGGGATCGTTGGAGAGATTCACCGGATCGCCCCCGGCGACCGGGATGGCGAAGATCTCCCGGTTGCCGGTCCGATCGGATTGGAAGACGATGACGTCCAACAGGGCGAACGGGCAGCTGATGTCGAACGTGACCGTGACGGTTTCATCGTCGGTCACGGTCACGACGCGGGGGTTGTCGCCTTCCACCGTGCAGTTCGGCGCCAGGCCGCTGAGCTCGAGGGTTCGCGCGCCCGCAGGAACCCCCGGAACATCGATCGTTTCGCTCGCGATGGTCCGGTGGGTGAAATCGGCGATCGAGAGGATGTATCCGTCCGGGTCGGGCGTCTCGCCCGAGGTCGCGGCCGTGACGCGAAGCGTCCCCTCGCCCTCGGGCGAACCCGGACCGGCGGGCCCGTCCTCGGCGTCTCCGCAGGCGGCGAGTGCGGTGAGGATCGCCGCGAGCACCGGCCACGGGGATGACGGACGAGATTTCCAGCGCCACGGAACGTATGATCGATGTCGCATGATTTTTTCGCCGGTTCCGGAGCCGGCTCCGGGGGTCTGTGATTCGAAAGCGTTTACTGGTACCCGATAGCGACGAGAAGGATCAGTCCCACCAGCCGTGCAGCCACCAGCGGAGTCGGCCCGAGGGCCGATATTCGCGAAACAGCCACAACAATCCCCCTTCTTCCGTGCAGACACGGAAGTACTCGCGGTGGTAGGGATCCTTCCACCAGTCGCCCGACAGCCGCTCGGGTCCTTCGGCGGCGATGAGCGTCTGACGGCCGGTCCCGTCACGGATCTCCACCGGACGATTCCCTTCGGTACGGACGCGCAGCGGCTCCGGCTCCGGCAGCAGGTGAAGCACGCCCGGGATCTCCCCGTACTCTTCCGCCTCCGAATCCGCCGCTTCCGTGGCCGTTCTCCCGCCGCCCTCCGCCCGATTCAGCTCGACCGGCATCCATTCACTGCGCGCCTCCGGCCGATTGTCGGCACGAGCCACCGGGTGTACGATCGCCTCGTCGCCCAGTCGTACCCGCAACCGGGACAGCGCCGCGGCGGCAGCGAGCGGATCCCGCCAGCGTCGGGTGAACAGGTCCTCCTGCCGGACGTCGGGCGCGGTCACCCGCACGGCCCGCAGGACGAGCTCCTCCACGGGCTCGGCGAGGTGACCCGAAGCGCCGGCCGCCCGTTCGAGGGCCGCTCGGCAGAGATCGTAGAGCAACCGCTCCTGGCGGGTCGCGCGGGCCGGCACCGCCCTGGCCGTCTTCACGCGCCGGGCCGACCGCAGCTCCAGCTCGAGGCGGGCCGCGCAGCGCCCCGTCGCCGCCAGTTCCGAGCAGACACGCGCCAGGAGGTGGCGCAGCACGAAGAGCAGCGGCTCGAGGGTGTCGGCCGGCGCATCCAGCTCGAGCGCGGCCAGCGGAACCTCGGGCAACTCCAGTGCGCGGAACGCCCGTTCGTCGATTCCCCGGGCGAGCCGGTGCGCTCGCAGCCCCTCGGGGCCGAAGCGCGCCTCGAGTTCCTGCGCCGGCCGACGGGCGACGTCGGCCACCCGCCGCAGCCCCAGCGCGTGGAACGTCTCGGCCAGCCCGTCCGGCAGCGGAAGTGCGGCCAGCGGAAGCGGAGCGAGAAACGCCCGCGCCCGTTCGGGTTCGACGATCAGGATTCCCCGATCCGGACCGTCTTCCCCGTCCGCCCCAAGCCGTGCTGCCGCGTCGGCCGCCACCGGCACGTCGGCGATTCCGACACCGATACCGGCGAAACCCGCCTCTTCGGCCGCATTCCGGAGTGTCCGGCCCAGCGCCGGTTCTCCGCCCCGTCGGTCCCAGCCCCGTGCGTCGACACGCGCCAGGCCGGGCCCCGCGAGCGCGATCCGGGGCGAACCGGCCAGCAGGGCCGCGGCGAGCCGTCGGCCGGCTTCGGGCCCGGAGTCATCCCCGCCCGCCCCGGCTACCCGAACCGTGGCGATCCGGGCCGGGTGCGCCCGGCTCACGAAAAGCTCCTCCCGACGCCGCTCACGACGCCTCGTTCACCGCGGTCCCTTCCGGTCGCGCGCGGCCGTCTCGAACCGGGGCTCCGGCACGGGACACAGCACGGGCACCTCGACGCCTCCTCGCTTGTCCACCCGGATCCACACGGGCCGCACGGGAGGCAGCGTGGGGCCGAACGGCAGGTCGGCCAGGGGCTCGATGCGGCCCGGCCGGAACCCGAGACGCAAGGCGGCCACCGCCACCTCGCCGACCGCCACGAAGATCGACGCGGCCTCTTCGGCCAGCCGCTGGAGACGAACCGCCGCCGAACGGCCCAGGCTCTCCGGCGCGCCCCGCAGGGCCACCGCGCCGAACGCCCCGCTGCGGAGAAGCAGATCGGCGCACCAGGTGGCTTCCGGCGTCGAGCTCGGTCGTACGATCCAGAACTCCCCGTGTCCCGGCACGAGCTCCAGCCAGTCGGGGGCGTACAACCCGCCGGTGGCGTCGATCAGGGCGACCGATTCTCCTTCGCGGCGCAGGCGCCCGAAACTCGCCCGAAGCACGGCGGTCTTGCCGCTCGAGGGCGGGCCCGTCCACTCCACGATGCGGCCCCGCGGCAGCCCACCGTACGGAAGCAGGTCATCGAGCGGCGCGAGCCCCGTCGGAACGGTCGAGAGCGATCGCCGACCGGCACACCGGGCGGCGGCCGTCACCCGGTCGGCGCCCAGCCGCTCAATTTCGCGCTCCAGGATTTCCAGCGCCCCCGTGGCCATCCATGCCTCCCGCGTTAACCGAATAAAAACCGAAAATCGAGGACGGTATGATAGCGCGGAGGTCCGACGGAGAGCAAGAAATCGGTGGGAAGAACGCGCCGCGGCCGTTCGGGGGCCGCGGCGCAGGCGGTCAACGACCCCGCACGTCGAAACCGAAGCCCAGGGCGACCGTCCAGAACGAGGGCGTGCCCGGCGGCGACTGATAGCGCACGAATCCCTGGAAGCGCACCTGCCCGAGGCGCGCCCACACCCGCGTCGTGGCGTCGAGCAGCGATCCCTCGAACTCGTCCGACAGGTCGCTGCTGACGCTGCCGACGGCGATTCCCGGCTCGACACCCCACCCGGCCGGCGACTCGATGGCGACCTTCACTCCGCCGCGCACTTCGGTCTCGGGCTCACGTCCCGTGGCGACGGACCCGTCCCCATGGGAGATGTTGGAACCCGCGTTGTCCCCGTACGAGACGGAGGGAAGAATCGTCACGTAGCGGGAAGCGGCGAACCGGCCTTCTCCGAAGACCACGTAGTCGTCGCGGTCGAACCAGCGTCCGACCCATCCGCCGAACCGCAGTCCGCCGCCGTTGTCCAACCGGATGTCCTGGGTGAGCAGATAGGTGTTCTGCGTGAACTCCGGGGTTGGTTGTTCGCGGCGTCCGGCCTCGACGGTCGTCGTGAACCGGCGGGCGCTACCCCAGCGCAGATCGACGGCGCCCGCGAACTCGCGCAGATCGTTGAAGCCTCGCCTCAACCAGGGCCGGCGCAGGTTGAGCGCGTCGTCGAACATCCCCCGGACCACCAGCCAGTCGATGGCCGGATTGATCCGCACGTCGGCGTACCGGATGCCGGCGTCACGATCTCCGTCCACGGTCGTGCCGCCCCAGACGTCGGCACCGAACACCGTGCGGCCGAGACCGAGTTCGGACAGCCCGTCCGCGGCTCTCGTGTTCCCCGGTTCGACCTCGAGCGCCTCGTCGTAGGCCTCGCGGGCCCGGTCGGGCCGGCCCGCCGCCACGAATGCATCGCCCAGGCCGACCCACGCCTCGACATTGCGGGGCTGCAGATCCGTGGCGCGCCGGAAGGAGACGACCGCCTGCTCGGCCTCGCCCGCCTCCAGGCGACGCTCCCCCTGCGCCAGCGCCTGCGCGGCCACGCCTTCGCGCGACAGTACGGGAAGGCTGAGCAGCGCTTCCGCCACGCCGGAGCGCGCCCGAACTTCGACCGGCCGGGAGGCGTCCCGGCCCGCGATGACGCGCACGGAGGCTCGTCCATCGTCCCCGGTCCGCACCGTCTCGGATCCGAGGCTGCCGTTCGTCGCCGTGAACCGCACCTCGACGTCGGGCGCGGGATCCCCGGCCACGTCGTACACTTCGACCGTGACCGGCTCGGCCAGCGGCTCGCCGGGCACGCCGGTCTGCGACGTGCCCGCCACGAACGCCATCATCGAGCCCTGCACGTCGGACTCGAGCGCCAGCTCTCCGATCGTGCGGCCATCCGAACTGACTGCCAGCCGGCGGACGCCGCGGAGGGACGCCGCGGGGATCGTCAACCGCATCCGGCCGTCCGCGCCGGTCGTCCCCCGTGCGACGACCTCTCCTTCGGGCAGACCCGCCACGGCCACCTCGACCTCCGATGCCGCATTGCCGAACGCGTCCTCCACGACGACGGGAAGCTCCAGCGGGCCGCCGCGGACGACGACCGGGGAGACGGGACTCACGAGCCGGGACGGCGGTCCCGCCGTCGCCTCCACGGTCAGGGCCGTCGTTCCGGTCACCACGCCGTCCGGCGAGCGGATGGTCAGCGGATGCCGGCCGACCTCCGTGCCGGTCGGCACCCGGATCGTCGCTCTACCGTCCGGACCCGACACACTCGCCCGGTCGGGCTCGCCCGCGTCCACGATCTCGCCGCTTCCCCCGAGCACGATCTCCACGCCCCCGGACGGTTGACCGCCGCGGCGCACGAGCACGGTCACGAGCGCCGTCGAGTCGACCGGCGCGGAAACCAGAGGCGACACCGGCTCGACCTCGAACACCGGGGCCGGAGGCCGATCGGGCTCCGCTCCTTCATCCGCCACGCCGCGAGCCGCGCAGTCGCGAACCGCCGCGAGCACGGCCTCGTCGGCCCCGAGCTCCCGGAAATCCGCCAGGTCGCGCTCGGTCGGCGTGAACGAGAGACAGTTCGCCCGGACGATCGTCGCCACCTCGTCCACGGAGTAGGTCGTTCCCGAGAGCATGCGGACGACATCGCTCTTGCGCAGCGGCGCCTCCTGGGCCGCCGCCCGGCCGACGAACCCGCCCAGCATAACCGCGATCAGGAAGAGCGTCCGCATCGGAATGGCTGTATTCATCGGCTTGTCTCGGATCCGTTCGTGAAAGGATCGCTCAGGGTCTCGGGCACCCGGATTCGTCGAAGTGATTGTTCACAGCTGCAATTTCCTCGCCGGCCGTCTCGTAGGCGGCCGTCGCCCGCGGGTTCGGTTCTCCGCCGAGATCCCGGTAGGCGGTGGCCACCCGGACGTACGCCTCGTCCGCGGCCACGTATCCCGTAGCCAGAAGATCGCAGCCGATCCGTCCCGCGTCGAAGTCGGCGGCGCGCTCGGCGTAGCGTTCCCCGGCGATCTCGACGGCCTCCACCTGCTCCAGAAGCCGTTGCACACCGGGGGGCGGAGTCGTGCGAGCCGCGGGAGGCGGCGCCGTTCGAACGGGACCGTCGCCTCCGTTCGAGAGCAGAAAGAACAGTGCGATCAGGAGCACGCAGATTCCCGCCACGACGGCCGGCCATCCGATGCGCCGGTCGCGAGGCGGAAGGAGTCCCGCCTGGCCGCCCTCTCCGGGGATCACGAGGGGAATGGAGGCCGGCCGTTCGCCATGTCCCCCGGGAGACGGATGCGCCACGGTTCTCGGGCGGGCCACGCCGGGCTCCGCACGGCCGCCGTCCCGGCGCGCCTGAACCGGAGTCGATGACGCCCTACGGCTCGTTTCCGGAGCGTCCCCTGCCCGATCCTCCTCCCGAGGAGACGACACGGGACCCTCGACGTTCCCGGGCCACGGCCCCATACGCGCCGGCGCGGGCTCCCCCTTCGCAGCGGGCGGCGGCTCGGCATCAGAGGGTTCGGCGTCCGACGGCTCGGCGTCCGACGGCTCCGCGGGCGGCGACTCCGCGGACGACCGCTCGAGCGGCGGCGGACTGATCGGAATCCGCGCTTCGTGGTTCGACCACGCGATGGCGAGGTCGGCCGCCTCCAGGTCACCCCCGTGGGGCGCGCCGAGGAGCTCGTAAAAAGGACCGGGCCGCGGCGTCGCCCGCGTTTCGCCGGGGTGGTGATGAAAAACACCGCCCCGGGGATCCTGCTCCTCCGGCACGACGACGATCGAGAATTGCCAGGGTGCGGCGAAATAGCGCGTCGCAGTCTCGACGTCGGCCTCGGAGGGAACCGGACCGAGGCGCCAGTGGCTGTGGTACCAGCCGAGGAGCAGGCCCGAGTGTCCGGAGAACACCGACTGGGCTTCGGTCCACGCCCGTATCAGGTAGGCGCCGGACGCCTCTTCCGCCAGCACCTCCCGGGCCGCCACCGCGGTATCGGCGACCACGTAGGCACGACCGGTTTCGGGACAACGGAACAGGTGACCGAGCAGGAACCCGAAGCGCGCCTCCGTTTCCTCACCGGCGAGATGCCGACCGACTCCGACCAGCACGTCGTGCTGCAGGAAGACGGCGTGCGAATCGGGGTCCGTCCAGATCTCGGCCACGGGATCGGAGACGCCTCGCGGCACCCAGAGCACGGAGTCGTGCAGCGGCAACGGCTCACGGGCGTGCGGCGACGCGTCCCCGCCGGTACCGGCCTCTTTCAGGGGTCCGCCTCCGCGCGGCACGGTCTATGAGCCCGTCTACCGCAGAGCGATCAGGTCGAGAATCGGGACCCCCGTCTGCGAACGCCCCGTACGTACCCGCGCCACGATCTCTATGGTCTGGAGGTCCTGTAGCTGCTGGACGGTGGGCAGCAGCTCCGGCGGCACGGCGACGTAGATGAGGTCCCGCGTGCGTCCCGGCGGATTGGCGAGGAAGTACGGCTCGCCCTCGTAGAAGTCGGTGCGGATCGCCTCGGCCCGCTGCAGTGTGACGAAGCGGACCGTCCACTCGACGCGGCGCCCCCGGAACCGTTCGGGGTTCGCGCGCAGGTCGGCGACGGCAAACGCGCTCTCGGCCGAATCGGGCGGTAGCGTCGAAGGTTCCCAGACCCAGCCCTCCAGCCGAACGCGCGTCCATCCTTCCTCACGCGCCAGTACCTCGACGTCGGTCCCCGAGCGAAGGACGGCGGCGGTATCGCCCTCCGGCGACACCAGCAGTCCGGCCGACTCCGAACCGACGACGAGGCGATCGGGAAGACCCGGCGGCGTCTCCGGCGGCGCGTCCTCGTCGGAAGCCTCGTCGGCCGGCGACGACGGGTCGCTCCCGGTTCCCGCCGTGGATGCCGACCAGATCCAGGCGGCGCGACGCACCCGAAACCATCCACCCTGCGCGTCGAGGCTGTCCAGGAGCATTCCCTGCATCAAGACGGCGTTGCGCGGGGCGTCCGCATCCGGGGACCGGCGCAGATTCTCCCCACCCGGCTGCGAGACGACGAGGTCGAAGCCGTCCCGATCGGTGGACCGTACCGACTCGCCCCATATCCACCCCTCGAGCGCGCCGAGCACCCATCGTCCCTGCCGATCCTCCACGGCCAGCGTCACGCCTTCGAGCACCGTGGCGAGGCGGTTGTTCGACGAGGCTTCCGGGGTCTTGCGGAAGTTCTCCTCGGGTACGGTCACCCGTACGGCCTGCGCTGCGAGCGAGCCGGCCGTCGAGACGACGAGCGCGGCGAACAGCGAGGCGAGTCTGGTTCCGGTCGTCGTCATTCGATCTGGTTTGGCCGGGGCGGCTCGTCTACATTGGCCCGTCCGTCACGGCCGATTCGGACCGGCCGTACGGGGGTCCCGCGGCCATGCGGCGGGACCTCTAACGCGTGGCGTCGAGTATAGACGACGCGGCGAGCGAGTGTCAATGAACTTCAGAGACGGGATCGGACGTTGAAATCAGGCTTTTCCGCGGCGAGGATCGCCCTCGCCGTTCTTTTCGTCCTGGGGCTCGGATTCCCCTCCCTCGCGGATGCCCAGGAGCGGATCGACACCCCGTACGACTGGATCGATCGAGGGTTCCGCCTGGGCGCTTATTTCGGCCACGTCGCGGCCGACCGCGGCGCCTCGGAGATCGGGCCGGGCTCCTCGGCCGTCTTCGGCGCGCGGCTCCGGACGCGGGTGAGCAGCCCGCTGTCGCTCGAGATCGGGATCGGATACGGAAGTTCGGACCGCTACGTCATCGACCCCCGGCTGGAATCGGGCCCCGCGGCGGTCGACACGGTCGACACCGGATGGCTGTTGATCGAAGGCGGCTTCCAGATCGCCCTCACCGGATCGCGTACGCTCTATGGCCTCCAGCCCTACGTCACCCTGTCCGGCGGCATCCTGCAGGGAGTGAACGAGGAGCAGTCCGACGCGCTGGCCGCGGCCGAGGACGTCCCGTTCCGCTACGAGGTGGGCTCGGCGGGCGTCTTCTCGGGGGGCGTGGGGGTCGAGTGGCTGCCGACGGACCGTTTGGGAGTGAGCCTCGAGCTGCGCGACCATCTCTGGCGAATCAAGACGCCCGACGGCTTCTTCCAGGCCGAGGTTCTCGACCGGATCGAGGAGCTGGGCCTCCCGGCGCCGACGGAATCGGATTGGGTGCACAACATCGAGCTGTCCGGCTCCCTGCACTACTACTTCTAGAGGCCTGTTGAGAAACGGGGAAGCACCCGCGACGCCTCCGCTCGCGCCCGAGGGAGTCGTCTCCCTGGGCGACGACGCCGGCGTGCTCGTCCGCTGGTACTGCACACCGGCGAAGCTCGAAGAACTGGCCGTCGGATGGCTCGTGGGCGAGGGCCGGATCACCGGCGCCGGAGATCTCGGAGCCCTGCGTGTCGACCGCGCGGCGGGACAGCTCTGGTTGGAGTCCGGAAGCGCGAAAATCCGCGCGGGAGGCGACGCTCCCCTGCCGGAAAGCTCCGCCGTCCGGGCCTCCGAGCTCGTCGCCGGGATCGCGGAGGATCCCTCCGTCCTGAGGGATCTCTTCTCCTCAATGTTCGATCGCGCGGAGTTGCGCGAGCGCTCGGGCGGCGTTCACACGGGCGCCCTCGTCGTCCGGGAGGACATCGTCTGGGTCCGCGAGGACGTCAGCCGGCACTGCGTGGTCGACAAGCTGGTCGGACGGGCCACGCTCGACGGCCTTCCCCTGGATCGCGCCCTCCTTCTCCTGTCGGGTCGAATCTCCGGTGCGATCGCGGCCAAGGGCGCCCGAACCGGCCTCGCGGCTATGGCCACCATGTCCATCCCCACGACCCTCGCCGCGGAGATCGCGGGGAAGGCCGGCATGACACTGTTCGGTCGGGCCCGATCGGCCGAACCCCACGTCTACCGTCCCGCCGCCGCGGACAGCGGAACGTGACGGATCCGGCGAACACGCTGGCGGTGTTGCTGGCGGGCGGCCAGAACACGCGCTACGGCGCTCCCAAAGCGCTGGCCGAGATCGGCGGACGCACGATTCTCGAGCGCGGACTCGGGGCCCTGGAAGCCGCCGTCGAGGACGAGGCGGTCATCGTGGCGAACGATCCGGAGCCCTATCGCCGCGCGGGCCGGACGATTCGCCCCGACGTGCGTCCCGGCGCGGGTGTCCTCGGCGGAATCCTCACGGCGGTGACCTGGGCGGCTGAGCTCGAGCGCGACGCCGCGCTCGTGCTCGCGTGCGACATGCCGTTCGTGCCGGCGCCGCTCCTGCGCCGGCTCGCGCGCGCCGCGTCCCGCGACGGCGTGACCGTACCCGAGAGCGAAGGGCCCCGTGGCCTGGAGCCGCTGTGCGCCGCGTACGGAGTCGGTTGCGCGAAAGCGATCGAGGCCGCGCTGGACCGTGGCGAGCGTGCGATCATATCGTTCTTCGGAGACGTGGAGGTACAGGAGCTTCCGCTCGACGAAGTGCGGGGCTTCGGACCTACCGACCGGATCTTCTTCAACGTGAACCGCCCCGGCGAGCGGCGGCGCGCAGAGCGCCTGGCCGCGACGTCGAGAGGCACAGCCGAAGAGAAGGACGAACACGCGTGATGACCAGAATTGCCCTCGCCCTCTTCGCGTTCTCCCTCGCGGGCCCCGTCCCCTCCACCGCGCAGGAGGCGGCCCCCGCCCGCGAGGCGCCGGGCGCCGACACGATGGCGAGCGGCGCTGTCGTGGGTACGATCTCCTCGGCCGTCGACGATCCGGTCGAGCTGGCGGAACGCCTCGACCGCATCCTCGCCGATCCGGCCCTGGCCCGGGCCCACGTGGGGCTCGTGGTTCAGGTCGCCGAGACGGGCGAAGTCCTCTACGAGCGGGCCGGCGAGAAGCGCTTCACGCCGGCCAGCAACACCAAGCTCGTCACCGGCGCCGTCGCCCACGACGACCTCGGTCCCGAGTACCGCTGGAGAACCCGCCTGGTGGCCGACGGCACGATCGGGGGCGGTACCCTGGACGGCGATCTCTGGGTGATCGGCGGAGGCGACCCCGCCCTGGAGCGCGAGCGCATCGGGGAGTGGGTCGAAGCGCTGCGCGAGGCCGGGATCCGGCAGGTCACCGGCGACGTGGTCGGGGACGACCGGATCTTCACGCACCCCCAGTGGGGCCGCGGCTGGATGTGGGACGACCTGTTCGGGGGCTGGTCGGCCGGCGTCACTGGGCTGCAGTTGTCGCCCAACACGGTGCGGGCCGCTCTCGTCTCCGGCGAAGCGCCCGGAGATTCCGCCCGGCTGGTCTACCGCGACGAGGGCCCGGCGCTTCCGATCGACAACCGGGTCCGCACGGGCGCGCCGGGCTCCGACGCGCGCCTCGGCTTCGTGCCGGACGCACAGGGCGGCCCGGTGAAGCTGCGCGGCTGGGTTCCGCTCGCCGCCGACTCGACGAGCCTCTACCTGGCGCCGCCCCACGCGACGCTCTACTTGCTCGACTGGCTGCGCCTCCGCTTCGACGAGGCGCGGATCCTGGTTGGCGGAGACTACCGACGCCCCGACCAAGGGGAGACGCCGCCGGTCCCCGAAGAGTCGGCCTGGACGCACGAGACCGAGTCGCCTCCGCTCTCGGAGCTGCTCGGCGAGATGTTGAAGCCGAGCGACAACCAGATGGCCGAGACCATGCTCCGCACCATCGGTCTCGAGGAAGGCCGCGAGGGATCGCCGGCCGAGGGCCTGGCCGTGGTGTCCTCCACCCTGGCCGGGTGGGGCATCGAGCCGGGCGCAGTCGATCTGTCCGACGGCTCGGGTCTCTCCCGGTACAACGAGGTCACGCCACACGCGCTGGCGCGCCTGCTCCGCACGATGTGGCGGCATGCCGAGTACGCGACCTGGCTCGACGCGCTACCCACGGCCGGGGTCGACGGAACGATGCGACGCCGGCTGCTGGCGACACCCGCGTACGACAACGTGCGGGCGAAGACGGGCTCGCTGAGCGCCGTGCGCGGGCTTTCGGGGTACCTGCTCGACGGGCGGGGAGAGACGCTCGTCTTCAGCCTCCTGCTCAACGGCTACGATTCACCCGGATCGGTCGCAGTGGCCCTGGAAGACCTGCTGATCGAACAGATCTCGTTGTACCGCCGGCCCGTCCGGCCGGGCTGGCCGAGCCTGCGGAGAGTGCCGTGACTCGCACGGACCCGTCCGACACCCCCGACTGGCTGACGGCCGACGAAGCGCTCGGACGAATCCTGGCTCGCTGTCCGCTCCTGCCGCCGCAGATCCTCGATCTCGTGGAGGACGCGGCCGAGCTGGACGGCACGCGGGCGCTGGCGGAGGACGTCGTCGCCGAGGTAGACCATCCGCCCTGGGACAACAGTGCGATGGACGGATTCGCCGTCCACGTCGACGACCTGGCGGGGGCCAGTGAAGATCATCCGGTCGGGCTGCCCGTATCGGACGACGTCCCGGCGGGCTCGTTTCCGGCCGGACCGCTCGAGCGCGGAACGGTCGTACGCGTCATGACCGGCGCGCCGGTCCCCGAGGGAGCCACCGGTGTCGTGCGGGTCGAGCACACGGAACCAGCCGCGGCCGACGACGACGGCCGACCGCTCGTCCGCTTCCTCCGGGCCTCCGACGCCGAGCGGAACATCCGGCGGCGGGGAGAAGACCTGCGGCGCGGCGAGACCGTGGCTTCGCGCGGCGACGCCGTCACGCCGGCGGTCGTGGGCACCCTCGCCATGCAGTGCCGTCGAGCGGTCCCGGTGCGTCGACGGCCCCGAATCGGCGTGTTCGCCAACGGCGACGAGCTGGCGGACTTCGACGAGGCGGACGAGGTGCGCGCCGGGCGCAGGATCATGAACTCCAACAGCTACGCGCTCTCGGCGCAGCTTCGTTCGGCCGGGGCCGTTCCGGTGGATCTCGGGATCGCGTCGGACACCGCCGCTTCCGTCCGCGCGACCCTCGAGCGGGGGGCCGATTGCGACGGCATCGTCTCGTCGGCCGGGGTCAGCGTCGGCGACCACGACCAGGTGAAACGCGCGCTCGAGGACGCGGGCTACGAGCGCGAATTCTGGCGCGTCCGCATCCGCCCGGGCAGCCCGATGACGTTCGGCACCCTGGGCGACCGACCTTTCTGGGGGCTGCCGGGGAATCCGGTCAGCGCGATGGTGACCTTCGAGGTCTTCCTCCGCCCGGCTCTGCTGCACATGGCCGGACACGCCGATCCGCATCGCCACCGCCTCGTGGCCGAGGCCGCCGAGACGATCCGCTCCCCGGTCGAGCTGAGCCACTTCTATCGCGTCCGGCTCGAGTTCCCGGACGACGGCCCGCCACGGGCCCGGCTCACGGGACCGCAGGGGTCGGGGATCCTCACCTCGATGGTCGAAGCGGACGGGCTGGCGGTCATCCCCGAGGGGACCGGCGAGATCCCCGAGGGAGCGCCCCTCCAGGTGCTGTTGCTTCGGCGACCGGGCCTGTGAGCGTCGTCCTCTTCGTCGGCACCCGCCGCGGGCTCTTCCGCTATCGCTCCGATGCCGAACGGCGGTCGTGGCACCGCGCCGGATTCCACGTTCCGGGCCACGAGATCTACCACGCCACCCGGGAGCCCGGAACCGGTCGCGCCTGGGCGGCGGCGGTGCATCCCGTCTGGGGAACCCACGTCTACCGGAGCGAGGACGGCGGGGAATCGTGGGAAAGCTGCGAGGGACGGCCCGCCTTCCCGGAGAACGCGGACCGGGAAGTCGAGGCGATCTGGCACCTCGCTCCCGGACGGGCGCCCGGCGGAGCCCCTCGCATCTACGCGGGCGTCGCGCCGGCCGCTCTCTTCCACAGTGACGACGGCGGCGCGACCTGGCACTGGCACGAGACGCTCGACCGGCACCCGACGCGATCAGCCTGGGAACCGGCCAAGGGGGGCCTGGCGCTCCATTCGATCCAGCTCGATCCCGAGGACCCGAACCGTGTCTTCGTCGCTCTGTCCGCCGGCGGCTGCTATCGCACGATGGACGGGGGCGAGTCGTGGTCGGCGATCAACCGGGGCGTCCGGGCCGACTTCCTGCCGGAGGCCGAGCCCGAGGCGGGACAGTGCGTCCACAGCATCCGCCTGCACCCGCGGAACCGGCAGCGCCTCTACCAGCAGAACCATTGCGGCACCTATCGATCGGACGACGGGGGCGATAGCTGGATCGAGATCACCGACGGGCTCCCGAGCGACTACGGCTACGTCGTGGGCCTCGACCCCGCCGACCCGGATCGCTGCTGGGTCATTCCCGAGGAGGGGAGCCACCTGCGCAGCGTGTGCGACCGGAAACTCAGGGTGTTCGAGACAACCGACGCCGGGCGGTCGTGGACGGCCCGGACGGAGGGACTGCCGCAATCGGACGCATGGGTTACCGTGCTGCGCGAGGCCCTGGCGACGGAGGGTGAAGGGGCGGACTGCGGCGTCCACTTCGGCACGGCGACCGGTCATCTCTTCGCGAGCCCCGACGGAGCCGGCTACCACCCCGTCGCGTCGCATCTGCCGAAGATCCTGTCAGTCGAGGCCTTCCGCGTCGACTGAGCCGCGCCGTCAGGCCGGGGGGTTCCCCCACTCGAGGGCCGCCGCCCCGCTCGCGTAGCCTCCGCCGACGGCCGTGAGCAGGATGCGGGCCCGATCGGGCAGCTCCCCGTGCTCGCCCCGGAGGAGTCGGTCCAGGGTGATCGGGACGGTGGAGGCCGAGACGTTGCCCATGCTCTGGATCGCATGGATCACCCGGCCCTTCGAGAGCTTGAGCGAACGCTCGAGACCGAGGGTGATCCGCTCGTTCGCCTGGTGCGGGATTACGACATCCACCTCGTCCCAGGTCATCCCCGCCCGCGTCAGCGCCTCGTCGGACGCGTCCCGCATGGTGCGGATCGCATGGCGCAGCACGTTCGGCCCCCCGGCCATCGTGAGCTTATGCGGATGGTCGCCGTTGGCTCCCCATCCCTGTCCGACGAGATTCAGGTGGTCCGGCGAGTACTCGGCCGCCAGAAACGGAGCCCCCAACACTCGGCCGCGACCCGGTTCCGCGGTCACGACCGCCGCGCCCGCGCCGTCGGCGAAGAGGACGGCGGTCTTGGGATCTTCGTAGCTTGTGATCCGGCTCAACGCATCTCCCGTCACGACCAGGACGTTCCGCGCCTGTCCCGTGACGACGTAGGCGTACGCCACGCTGAGGGCGTGGATGAATCCCGCGCACGCCGTATTGAGCACGAAGCCGGGGAGGTTCGGCACGCCGAGCCGATCGGCCACGCTCACGGCGATGTTCGGAACGACCTCGTGCGCCGTCAGGCTGGCGACGACGATGAAGTCGAGCTCGTCGGGGGAGAGCGACGCGTGGGCCAATGCGCGCTTCGCCGCGGCGGCGCACATGTCCTCGGAGGTGATCTCGTCGTCTTCCGGTACGAGCCTCCGTACGCGGATCCCGGTGAGCTGGCGCGCCCAGCGATCGAAAATCTCGGCGTCCGACAGCGAGTCGGCCGCATCCGGGTCGACGGAACGCAGCGATCCGCGCGCCCGTTCGACGTCGAACGCCGCGCGGATCCCCGGCCATTCGAACAGCTCGAAGTTGTCGACCTGCCTGTCCGGCACGAAGTGCCCGGTCCCGGCGAAATACGCGGGGCGTAAACTTCCGCTCAAGCTCGCTCCCGTTGATGAAGGATAGACGCCGGCGCGGCGGCATCGAAGAGGGGAAGATAGGGGACGCCTCTCGGCGGCTCAATCGGCCGCCCGGCTACCGGTCGACGTCGACCTCGGCCCGCAGCGCCGCCGTGGGGTCTTCGCCCGCGGCCACCCTCCGCCGCACGGCGGCCGAGAGGGCGAGCAGTCGTTCGCCCCGGAGGCCCCGGTCCAGGGCGGCCCCCACGCCGCGCATCGCCGGGCCGTCCGGCACGCCGATGTCGCGAAGGTCCGCGAACACGCGCAATCCGACCACGGCGCGCACCGGATTCGGGTGCACGGTGAGGAAGCGGCGCACACGATCGGCAGGAACGCCCCGCTCCAGCGCCTCCGCCGCCGCGGCCAGCACGGGGGCCGGAGCTCGCGGTCCCGCGAGTCGCCGCGCCGCCGTCAGCCGTTCGGCGTACTCCGCGATGGCCCGCTCGAGCCGCGTGCCGGTGACGCCCTTCGAGACGCCTTCGTTCACCTTCCGGCGAAGCAGCTCCGGGGGGACGCCGGCGCGCTTCGCGCGCTCCGCGATCGAGCGAAGCCGCTCGACCGTGCTCCGCTCCAGTCGCTGCTCGAGCCGTGGCGGACGATCGAACTCCTGGGCCAGCCCGACCCCTCCTCCCGCGAACAGGAAGAGGGCCAGGATGGGAATCGCCCGCAGTCGCCAATCGCTCATCGTCTCGCTCTCGCTCTTCCTCAGGTCTCGTCCGGCGGCGTGACGGCCACGATCGAGTTGCGCTGGCCGAAGCCGTCGTCCGAATAGGCGAGCGCGTGCGGATCCGGACGCCACTCGGTTCCGTCGATCACGAACATGTACTCGTGCACGCCGGCCTCGAGCGCCACTCGTGCCGACCATACACCGTCCCGGTCCGGGTCGGACAGCTCGATCGAGGGCGCCCACTCGTTGAAGTCGCCGGCAAGCGCCACCGAACCGGCCTCCGGCGCGGCGATGACGAACTGAACGTATACGCGGCTTCCGTCCACCCCCGCAGTTTCGATCGGCGGCACGCCGCCTCCCGACAGCCGACCGCCGGCCCACACGGCCAGGGCCAGAAGCGCCGCCGCCGCGAGGGGAGGCATGCGGATCCGACGGGGGCGGACCAGCCAGCCCAGCCCGTTCTTCATACGCTCCAGCGCAGAGGGCCGCTTTGCGGCGTCGCGTCGGATCGCCGCCATGACGCGATCGGTCGCCCCCGCCGTCGCACCGGGCGCGGGCTGATCGCGTACCGTCTCCAGCACCGCGGACCAGTCGTCGGCTTCGGCGCGCAGGGACGCGGGCAGCTCCTCCAGATCGAGCTCCCCGTCCAACCACGCTTGCAGGCGCGGATCCATTGTCATCTCGGTACCTCCAGCAGCAGCTTCTGCAACTCTTCACGGGCCCGGTGGACCCGCATCTTCAGCGCGGACACGCCCACGTCGAGCCGCGCCGACATCTCCTCGTACGACCAACCCTCCGCGTGCTTGAGCAGGAACGCCTCGCGCTGATCCGGCGGCAGCCGTTCGAGTGCCGCCGTGATCATCCGTCGCTGCTCGCCACGGAACGTCTCGTCGGCCGGTCCGTCGACTCCGCTTCGTAGCTCGCCGACGGAGTCCATCGGCACGACCTCGCTCCGCCTCGCCTTCAACACGTCCTTGCAGGCGTTGGCCGCGATCCGGAACATCCACGATCCGAAGCGTTCCGGATCGCGGCACTGTTCCAGCCGACGGTACGCCTTGATCCAGGCGGTCTGCACCACGTCCTCCGCGTCGTCCATGCGACCCAGCATCCGCTGCGCGTGCCGGGACAACAAATCGTTGTACCGGTCCACCAGCTCGGCGAACGCCGCCTCCGACCCCGACAGGGCGCGCGCCACGAGCTCCGCGTCGGACGCCTCCGCCGCGCCGGGGGGCGTGGCTGCCTGCGCGCTTCGGCGATCCAGTTGCGCCTCCCTGCTGTAGTCGTCGTACGGTGAAAAGACGAGGGCGGGCGCCCGCGGGTCACACCCGCCGCATCCACCCCTCACGGTCACACCCCGACGAGCCCGCCGGCAAGTGGGGGCCGCGTGACGTCGACGGGCGTCCAGGTGTATCTTGGCGCCCATGCGTACGATTCACGATCTGCCGACGCCGGCGCTCCTGCTCGACCTCGACGTACTCGAACGCAACCTGCGGCGGATGCAGGGGCGGGCGAACGCCCTCGGCGTACGGTTGCGGCCTCACCTCAAGACCCACAAGTGCGTCGAGGTCGCCCGCGCACAGCAGGCGCTGGGATGCGAGGGCGTCACGGTATCGACGCTGTACGAGGCCCGCGTGTTCGCCGATCACGGCTTCGACGACATCACGTGGGCCTTCCCGCTCGCGCCGGCGCGCGATCGCGATGTCGCCGAACTGGGCCGACGGCTGTCGCTCGGCGTGACGCTCGATCACCCGGCCCCCGTGGACGCCCTCGAGGAGGCGGGCGCCGAGGTGCGGGTCTGGATCAAGGTGGACTGCGGCTACGGACGCGCCGGCCTCGACCCCGATTCGGACGAGCTACTCCGCCTGGCCGGCCGGGTCGCCGGCTCGTCCCGGCTCGAGCTCGCGGGGCTCCTGTCCCATTCGGGGCACGCCTATCATGCCCGCTCGCCGCACGACGCCCGGCGCATCGGCGAGGAGGAGCGCTCCGTGATGTCGGGCGCCGCCGACCGGCTCCGGGCCGACGGAATCGAGATCACCGGGGTCAGCACGGGATCGACGCCGACGATGGCCCACGTCGAGAGACTGGACGGCGTAACGGAAGTGCGGCCGGGCAACTACGCCCTCTACGACTTCACGCAGGTCGCGCTCGGGGCATGCACGCCGGCGGACGCCGCCGCCACGGTCCTGGCCACCGTCGTCTCGTCCAGCGCCGAGCGGGGCCGTTCCATCGTCGATGCGGGCGCCCTCGCCCTCTCGGTGGATCCCGGCCCCGCTCACGTACGTTCGTCGCTCGGCCGGCTCTACGAGGCCTACGGAGCTGGTACCCTGCGGCATAATGCACGATTGATTTCGCTCAGTCAGGAACACGGTATCGTCGATCATCCCCTTCCGGTCGGAAAGAGAGTCCGCATTCTCCCGAACCACTCTTGCCTCGTAACCGCTTGTTTCGACGCGTATTACGTTGTTGATGGCGATCGTGTCCTCGATAGGTGGAGAATCTGGCGCGGCCGCTGAGCCGCTGGCACGACAGATGCGGCAGGTTCGAAGGATGAACGTCTGAGTGCTCGAACCGGAGGTCCAGCCAGGTGCAGTTGCGTCAGGGCGATCGGAAATACAGCAGCCAGTTCCTCGGGGCGGTGGCCATCCTCACCATCCTCGTGTCGCTGCTCGCCTGGTGGGGCCAGAACCGGACGCTGGCGATGGCGGCCGCCGTCCTCGGCATCTACGCCCTGCACCTGATCAGCATGCGGCTCATCATGTCCGGCCAGGCCGAGAACAAGGCCCGCCTGGAGACGCAGTGGAAGCTGCTGCAGCTACTCGTCGACCCGAACGCCCTGGACATCGCGAGCGGGGCGGAGCGCGGAGCGCTGGCCCGACCGGGCCGGCCGGACGCCGAATCGCGGCTCGTCGCCTCCCCGGTCCGGAACGGCGCGCTCGGCGAGACGGACGCGGGCTCGGCCGCCAACGGAACCGGAGAGAGCGGCGCCGTCCCGGCCGGACACGAGTACCGCATCCCCACTCCTCGCCACTTCGCGCTGGGCACCGTCGCGCTGATCCGCAACATGCTCTCCCCGGCGCAGGTCGCCCGCATCCTGGTGGAGCAGCGTCAGCAGCCGGACAAGAAGTTCGCCACGCTGGCCGTCGAGCTGGGGATGTTGACCGATGCGCAGCGGGAGGAGCTTCTGCTCGCACAGCAGGAGGGCCTCTTCTCCGACGCCGAGATGCGGGAGGCGCGCGAGCGGCTGCGGGAGTTCAGGAAGACGACGGCCAGGGCGCTCGCCGAGCACGAGTGCGAGTGAGACCGGGTGGACGTCGGGCGGCGGCTGTCGTCAGCTCTCCGTGATCCAGCGGCCGATCCGCGACAGCCGACGTACGGCCATCCGGAACGGTAACACGCTCGCCGCGAGACAGATCACCGCCGTGAGCCCCGCCCCCAGAAGCAGTTCTTCCGGTGAGGCCTCCCGCGGCGCGGCCCGCCCGGGCAGCCCGCTCAGGAGATAGCCCCTCAGCGACCACGCCTGCGCGACGATCACGAGTCCCAGGGTCGCCAACGCGCCGAGCATGAACATCATCCCACCGAGCGAGGTCGGAATCTGGGCGGCGTTCTCCGCTTCGAACTGGGGATACATGACGCCCCAGGCGAGCGCCTGGGCGGTGAATGCCGCGCCGAGTCCCACGATGGCCAGGAGGCTGAGAGCGAAGAGGCCGCCCGGCACCTCGAGCAGGAACCCCGTCGCCAGCATCAGGGCCAACGCCAGCCCCGTGAGCGGCATGACGCCGACCCGGAACTTCGTTCCCAGGAGGGTCCGGGCGTCGACGGGCGCCGACAGGAGCAGCCAGAGCGTTCGGCCCTCCAGGCTCGGCATCGGGAAGACGAAGCGCGCGGCGATCGCCGCCAGCACGAAACCGGTCAGCGCCAGGTTGAGCAGAACGATGAGCCGGACGACGTACCGGCCCATCCCCTCGGCCCCCGCCAGCGGCAGCACCTGCATGTTGTAGACGTAGACTACCACGAGCACGGCCAGGATGATCAGCTGCGACCACTGGGTCGTATCGCGGAAAAAGGTCCGCACGTCCTTCAGAACGAGTTCCCGGCGGCGGGGGCCGAGGGGCGACAGGAGAGCCTCCAGCCCGCGCCACCCGAGGTGCCGCCGCAACCGGTTCTCGCGCCCTTCCTGCGCCTTCGTGAAGCAGCGAGGGTAGAGGCGGTAGTGGAGGGCCGCGCCGGCTACGAAAACCGCGGCCGCCGTCGACCAGAGCAGGACGAGATGGAACGGATCGAAGCCCCCCACGAGCGTTCCCATCATCGCCTCGGCGCCCCAGCCCGAGGGAAGCCAGGGGGAGGCCGGCGCCCGCAGCACCGCCAGGAAGTCGACCAGGTTCCGGTAGGCTTCGGGGTCCACCAGCCGCTCGGGACGCAGGGTACGCAGCACGAACACCAGGAGAGCGGCGGCGGCCACTCCGGTCACGGCCAGCACGTCGCGGGCGCGCCGGGCCGGGAACACACGCACGAGCAACAGGGTGCAGGCGCTCCCCAGGGCCGCCGGGATGAGCAGGAAGGGCACGACCGACGCGACCACGACCACGAAGAACCCGACGCCCCCGCCGTAGACCCTCGCATAGGCGGCGATGACCGGCAGAAGCACCAGCACCACCATCCACGACGAGCTCGCGGTCGTCTCGAGGAGTCGTGCCGTGTAGAGGCTCAGCCAATCGACCGGGGTCGCGCGGATGGCAGGCAGGTCGCGCGCCAGGAAGAAACTCGAGAGCGAGGCGATCAGGTTCGAGAGCAAGAGGATGCCGAGGAAGAGCAACAGGCCCAGGCCCAGCAGGCGCGCGGCGAGCAACGGGCCGATCTCCTCGACCCCCCGAAGCGTCGTGAGCAACCGAACCAGCGCGACGTAGACGAAGGGCCAGGCGGCAGCGCCGACGAGCAGGAGCACGAGAAGGCGCCCCGCTCGACCCCTCGTCCCCCGGCGTCGCCTCGCCGCGGCGATCTTCGGGCCGAGCAGCACGCCGACCTCCCGCGGAACGGCACTCACCGGCGGGAGTTGCCCGACGAGCCGTCCCCGCTCATTGGCCGATCACCCGACCGATCTCGTCGTCCGTCGCCCCCCGGGTGATACGGAGGAAGACTTCCTCGAGCCCGCCCTCCGTCGTCTCCGCCGTCCGGCGCAGGTCCTCCATCGTACCTTCGGCGACGATGCGGCCTTGATCGATCACCGCGAGTCGGTCGCCCAGCGTCTCCGCGAGTTCGAGGGTGTGCGTGGAGACGAGCACCGCGCCGCCGCCGTCCGCGTACGAGCGCAACAGGTCTTTCAGCAGGCGGGCGGAGCGCGGATCCAATCCTACCATCGGTTCGTCGATCACGAGCGCCTGCGGCCGGTGGACGAGCGCCGAGGAGATGATCGCTTTCTGGCGCATCCCGTGGCTGTAGGACTCGATGAGCTGGTCGCGCCAGGGCGACAGGTCCCAGAGTTCGAGCAGCTCGTCGATGCGCGCCT
Organism: uncultured Gemmatimonadota bacterium; assembly: GCA_964578925.1. Taxonomy (GTDB): domain Bacteria; phylum Gemmatimonadota; class Gemmatimonadetes; order Palauibacterales; family Palauibacteraceae; genus JARFPW01. Next base: position 23,400 of record CAZOEX010000002.1, read on the forward strand.
CCAGCTCCGGACCGGACATCGCGTAGAGTCCGGCCGTGAAGCGGAGGAGCTCCGCGCCGGTCAGCTTCTCGTACACGAACGGTCGATCCGGCACGAATCCGAGCAGCGCCCGCGCCGCGGCCGGCTCGTCGACGATGTCGTGCCCCCCGATCGTCACGGTCCCGCCGTCGGGCTCCAGGATGCCGGCGATCATCCGCAGCGTCGTCGTCTTGCCGGCGCCATTGGGCCCGAGCAGCCCGACGATCTCCCCGGAGCTCACGGCCAGATCGATGCCGTCGACCGCCAGGAACTCGCCATAGCGCTTCGTCAGGCCGGAGAGGCGGATCATGGCGCCTCGCGGAAGAAGGCGAGCTCGAAGGCGGTCCGCCGGATGTCCAACCCGCCCGCGACTTCCGTCTCCAGGTAGCGGCCGTCCTCGTCGACCCAGGCCTCGATCCCCCCGGGGCCGATCTTCGACTCTTCGCCCGCGTCCGATCGCTCCGCGGGCGCGGAGAGCTCGACCCGCCAGGCCCGGACGGTGTCGCGCCCCGCCACGATCCACTCCCCCGTCGCGGGGTCCGTATCCGCGCTGTCGGCGTACACGCGCTGCCCGACCTCGAGGGTCCGGAGGTTCAACTCCCGGAGCGCACCGGCCGTCGGATCGAGCAGGGTGATCCGGCGCACCGCGCCGACCTCGCCGCCTCCCGCCGCCGCGTAGCGAAGAGGCCAGCTGAGTTCGGTCTGCACGACCGCCTCGGCGGGAACGGTTCGGACGAGCGTGTCGGAGGGGCCTTCCCAACGCAGCGTGCCGTCCCGAACCGTGGCCCGAACGCGAACCGTGTCGCCGGCGCGCACCGTCCGCCGGACCAGGCTGTCGAGTGTGACGCCGGGGCCGAGCCAGGTGTCGGTGTCGATCTCGACCTCACCCGCCCGCCCGAGTCCGGGAAGCCGGATCTCCCGCTGCTCCGTGACGCGGAACCCGCGGCGCGCGGGCAGTGTGTCGATCCGGAGGTTCACCATGCCGGCCGGCCGATCGCCGGCGTCCACCGTGTAGTAGGCGGCACCGGGCGGAAGCGTCGCGGCCCCGAGGGCGAGGCGTTCGGCCTCCGGGCGGAAGAACTCGCGCCGCGCGTTCCACCCCAGCACGAGGACCCAGATCGCCATGACGACCCAGCCCAGCGCCGCTCGCGTCATCGCGGCCCCGAGGGTCCGCGGATCACGATCCGTCCCGTCTGCGGCGCGCCCGCTCGAGGTCCCGGGGCGAGTCCACGTCGATCGGGGCCGGCCGGTCCACCTCGAGGAGAAAACCGATCAGCGGCGGAGCGGACACTGCCTCCCATACGGCGGCCTCGCCGGAGAGGGTCACGGCCACCGTCCGGGCCGCGGGGCCGAGCCACACGGGGTGGCCCGGCCGATCCGTGTAGCGCACGCGCCCGGCGTCGGCCGCGGCGGCGCGGCACGCCTCGACGAGCGCTCGTATGACGGCGGGATCTACGGCAGGTTCGTCGCCGAGCAGCACCACGACTTCGCCCGGCGCCATCGCGGAGAGGCCCTCGCTCAGCGAATCGGCCCGCCCGCCGTCGGCCGGCGCCGCGACACGCGCATCCGCCGCCTCTGCGCCGGGAAGCTCCGCATCGTCACGGCCGGCGACGACCACGGGCGAGAGGCCGGCCGTCCGTGCGCTGCGCACCACGGCGCCGAGCACGGTCGTGTCCTCCCATCGACGAGTGAGCTTCGAGGCCCCCGGCATGCGGCGCGAACGGCCCGCCGCCAGGACGAGCCCCGCCGGCGGCGTCACGCCGCGCCACGCCAGGAGGCCACGATCTCGGCCAGAATCGCCAGTGCGATCTCGCCCGGCCGTTCGGCCCCGATGTCGAGCCCGATCGGTGCGTGCACCCGCTCGATCCGCGCCTGCTCGACACCCGCGTCGCGCAGCGCGGCGAAGCGACTTCGGCGGGTCCGCCCGCCACCCAGCAGTCCGACGTAGCCGGCCGACGACGCCAGTGCCGCTTCGAGTGCCGCCGTGTCGATGCGCGCGTCGTGGGCCACGATGGCGACCGCCGTCGAGCGATCGGGATCCCGCTCGGGCAGCGCCTCGTCGGGCCAGGCCGCGTCCACCTCGACCCGCTCGTCCTCCAGGCTCGCCGCGTAGGCCGTGCGCGGCTCGATGACCTCGACCGGTATGCCCGCGGCGTGCGCGAGGCGCGCGAGGGCCGAGCCCACCGGCGTCGCGCCGACGACGATCAGTCGCCGCGCCGGAAGTATGACCTCGACCAGCGTCGCCGGCGCGGGCTCGTCATCGCCCCGTCCCGCGTGGGGACCGCTCAGCGCGTCACCGGCCGCGTCCACGACCCGCACGCCCCCGGTGTCGAGCAGCTCGCGTGCCGCGTCGACGGCGGGGGGAGGAGGCGGATCGTCCGGTTCGGAGGCGAGCGGCGTTCCATCCACGTCGACGAGCCAGCGTCCGCCACCACCGCCCGGAGCGACGTCGGTCAGGAGAAAGACGGTCGACCGCGAGTCGATGGCGTCCGTCAGCGACGGCCACACCGGATCGTCCGGCTCGCGCGTCGCCAGATAGCAGTCGATGCGACCCCCGCACGCCAGGCCGACCCCCCGGGCCGTCTCGTCCGAGACGCCGTAGGTGACGAAGCCGGGCTCGCCGCCCGCGAGAAGCGCGTCGAGTCGCTCGGCCAGATCCGCCTCGACGCAACCCGCCGACACGTTGCCGCCGATCTCTCCCGACTCGGAGCGCACGAAGCGTGCTCCGGGCCGTCTCGGGGCGGAGCGCCAGGCCCCCGTCAGCACCGCCACGCCGTGACGCTGTCCCGCGGCGCGCCAGCCATCGACCTGTTCCCTGACTTCTTCGAAGCTCATGCAGCAAGATTCGTCATTCGGAGTCGCGGGTCCACACCCCCGGCGCTTCCAGGCGCCGCGCGAGCGCCTCGCGGCGGTGCGCGAAGACTCGCCTCACAACCTCTCGGCCCGATCTCGAATCGCCCGCAGCATGCCGTCGAACACGAACTGATGGATCGGCCACAGCGCGTACCAGTAGATCCGGCCCGACAGCCCCACGGCGTCGAATAGCGCCGTCTGGGTGAGACGCGACCCACCGTTCTCCGCGTCGACCTCGAACTGCAACCACGCCCGGCCGGGCACCTTCATCTCCGCCCGGAGCCGCAGAAGGAAGGGGGCCTCGACGTCCTCAACACGCCAGAAATCGACCGTGTCGCCGGGAAGCAAGCGTTCGGGATCGCGGCGGCCCCGCCGGACGCCGACGCCGCCGACGAGGAGATCGAGCATCCCGCGAAGCGACCAGAGCCAGTCGCCGTAGTGCCATCCCGTCTCGCCCCCGAGCCGCTCGACGACCCCGAACAGCGTCTCGGGATTCGCTTCCACGTGAAGCGAACGCGAATCCACGTAGCGGGAGCCGACACGCCTGCCGCCGTACCCTCCTTCGGCGCCGTCCGCACCGGCCGAGGAGACGGCGTCGGACCACCGGGTGAGCGCGAAGTCCCGATCCTCGTTCGCGAGAGCCCGCTCGATCGCCTCCGCCATGCTGCGCGGCGACACGTCGTATGCGGCGGCCGGCGCTGGATCGCGGACGACCGTGGGGTGGCGCACTCCTTCGATCAGCTCGCGCCCGATCCGCGCGAACACGGGTGTGACGAGTCCGAGCCAGAGGCTCGACAGGCGGGGGCTGAGAACGGGCACGGGCAGTGCCAGCCGCCGGAGCGATCGCTGGCGGGCGTATTCGAGCATGATGTCCCCGTAGGAGACGACGTCGGCCCCGCCGATCTCGACGACCCGGCTCTCCGCATGTCCCTGATGCAGTTCGGCCAGCAGGTACTCCAGGACGTCCTCGATCGAGATGGGCTGGGTGGGCGTACGCACCCAGGAGGGCCAGATCATCACCGGCAGCCTGTCGACCAGCGCCCGGATCATCTCGAAGGACAGGCTGCCCGACCCTATGATGATCGAGGCCCGGAACTCGGTCGTCGGCACGCCCGAGCCACGGAGGATGCGTCCGACGGCCTGCCGGCTCTCGAGATGTTCGGAAAGCTCCGCGTCCTCGTCGCCGAGTCCGCCGAGATAGATGATGCGATCGAGACCCGCCTCGAGCGCCGCGGCGGCGAAGTTGCGCGCCGCGGCCACCTCCCGCTCTCGAAAGCCCTCTCCCGCGCCCATCGAATGGGCCAGGTAGTAGGCGACCTCGATCCCCTCCAGGGCGGGCCCGAGCGTCTCCGGCTCCAGCAGGTCGGCTCCGGCGATCTCCACGTCGTCCGCGACGCGCGATCGGAGCTCCTCCGGCCGGCGAGTCAGACAGCGGACCCGGTGACGGCTCGCGCGAAGACGGGGCAGGAGGCGTCCGCCCACGTATCCCGTCGCCCCCGTCAGGAGGACGCGAAGCAGCCGGCTGGACGGCGGCTCGGAGTTCAGTTCAGGAAGCCCCGCGTACCGAGCGGATTTCCTCCGTGAGGCGGGGCAGGACTTCGAACGCGTCGCCGACGATGCCGTAGTTGGCGACGCCGAAGATCGGCGCCTCGGCGTCGCGGTTCACCGCCACGATGACCTGGGCGGTGCGCATGCCCGCGAGGTGCTGGATGGCCCCGCTGATGCCGATCGCGAAGTAGAGGCTCGGCGAGACGACCTTCCCGGTCTGGCCCACCTGCTCGGCGTGCGGCCGCCATCCCGCGTCGACCACGGCACGGCTGGCTCCCAGCGTGGCCTGCGGTCCGAGGGCCTCGACCAGCTCCTCGAGGAGCGTCCAGTTCTCGGGCCCCTGCATCCCGCGGCCACCCGACACGACGATGTTCGCCTCGGCCACGTCGAGTTGCTCGCGCTCGCCCCGCTCGAACGCCGTCACGCGTGTCCGGCGTGCGTCCGCTTCCGCATCGAGCGTCTCGACTTCACCCCGACCCGGCGTATCGGTGGCCGGAAAGACGTTGGGCCGCAGGCTGATCAACGCCGGAGAGGTCGGCATGCGGAGCCTCGCGTACGCCTTGCCCGCGAACTGCGGACGAAGGACCACGGGCACGCCGTCGTCCAGGTCGATCTCGGTCGCCTCGGTCGCCAGGGGGCGGCCGATCCGCGCCGCGGAGCGCGCCGAGAGGTCCTTTCCCTGCGCCGTGGCGGCGAAGAGGACGATCGGCACGTCGCCGGCGCCGCAACGCTCCGCCACGGCGGCCGCGGCGGCATCGGGATGATACAGGCCGAAGGCGTCGTCTTCGGCCACCAGCACCCGGTCGGCGCCGGCGTCGCCGAGCGCATCGGCCGCCTCCGCGATTCCGGGGGCGCCCAGGAGAAGCGCGCTCACGTCGGCGCCCAGCTCGTCGGCCAGCCGGCGCGCGGTCGACACGACCTCGAGGGAGACGGGCCGCAGCGTCTCTCCCCTGCTCTCCGCCACTGCGAGGATCTCCGCCATCAGAGCACCTTCGCTTCCTCGCGGAGCCGGCGCACCAGCTCGGGCACGGCGTCCGAGCCCTCGCCCACGATCTCCGGCTCCGGCCGGGAAGGCGGCGGCACCAGCTCGAGGAGCTCCAGGTCCGACGACTCGAGCTCCACCTCACGCTCTTCGAGCGGCTTCTTCTTGGCCATCATGATGCCCCGCACGCTCGGGTGCCGCGGCTTGTTCAGCCCCTTCTGCGCTCCGATGACGCCTGGAAGATCGAACTCGACGACTTCGTGGCCTCCCTCCACCTCGCGGCGGGCCGTCAGATGACCGTCCTCGATCTCCAGCTCGGTCACCACCGTGGCGCACGGCAGGCCGAGCAGCTCCGCCACCATCGCCGGCACCTGCATGTTGTCGTCGTCGATCGCCTGCTTTCCGAACAGCAGGAGATCGAAATCGCGGTCGCGCAATTCGGCCGCCAGCGCCCGGGCCACGACCAGGCCGTCCGGCGGCGGATCGGCGCGCAGGAGAACGGCCTCGTCGGCGCCCATGGCGAGGGCCGATCGGAGCGTCTCCTTCGCCTCGTCGGGACCGATCGTGACGACGGTCACCGACCCATCGTCGGCCGCCTCCTTGCGAGCCAGGGCCTCCTCGAGGGCGAATTCGTCGTAGGGATTCATGACGTACTTCACGCCGGACGAATCGAGCGACCGTCCGTCTGCGGCGATGGCCACGCGCGCCTCCGAGTCCGGGACGCGCTTGATGCACACGATGGATTTCACGGAATCTATCTCTTGAGTCGGGCGATTTCTTCGTCGGTGATCGAGTAGAGCCGGTAGG
>CAZOEX010000003.1:0-28353 GCA_964578925.1 uncultured Gemmatimonadota bacterium
TCCGCAGAAGATGCAGCAGGAGATGATGCGGGTCTACAAGGAGGAGGGCGTGAATCCGCTGGCCGGTTGCCTGCCGATGCTGGTGCCGATGCCGGTGCTCTTCACCCTGTTCTTCGTCTTCCAGGGAACGATCGAGTTCCGCGGCGTCCCCTTCATGTGGCTGCCCGATCTGTCCCTGAAGGACCCGCTCTACATCATCCCGCTGGTCATGGGCGCCTCGATGTTCCTGTTGCAGTGGATCGGACAGCGCAGCATGGACACGTCGAATACCCAGATGAAGGTGATGATGTACGCGATGCCCGTCTTCTTCACCTTCCTGTTCGCGAACTTCCCGTCGGGCCTGAACCTGTACTATACGACGAGCAACCTCGCATCCCTGCCGCAGCAGCTGTACATCGCGCGGGAGAGGAAAGCCGCGAGCGCGGCGCAGCAATCGCGGGAAAAGGGATCGAAGGGCAAGGCCGATGACCGCGGCGGAGGCGGCTGACGACGGTCATGTCGGGAGGGCGCGGACGCGATACGATCGCCGCTGTCGCCACGGCGCCCGGCCGCGCCGCGCTCGCGGTGCTGCGCATCAGCGGTCCCGATGCCGGGGGCATCCTTGCGGCGCTCCTGGGTGACTCCCGTCCCGCCGACCATGCCGGCCCGCCCGGCTGCGCCGACGCGCTCGAACCCCGCGTCGCGACGCTCGCGCAGCTGGTGCACCCGGAGACCGGAGAGCCGATCGACCGGGCCCTGGTCACCTGGTTCCCCGCGCCGGATTCCTACACGGGAGAGGACGTCGTCGAGATTTCCTGCCACGGGGGTACGGTAGCGCCGGCCCTGGTCATGGATGCGGTATGCGCGGCGGGCGCTCGACCGGCAGAACGCGGCGAGTTCACGCGCCGTGCCTATCTGAACGGGAAGCTCGACCTCGTGCAGGTCGAAGCGACCCTGGACTTGATCGACGCCCGCTCCCCCCGCATGGGGCGCGCGGCGCTCTTCGCGCTGGAACGAGGGCTGTCGAGACGCGTGGAGGAGCTTCGCGAGGCGGCGATCGAGCTCCAGGCCCTGCTCGCCTACGACATCGATTTTCCCGAGGAAGACGAGGGGCCGGTCGATCCCGGGCGCATCACGACTGCGGCCGCTACGCTCGAGGACCGGCTCGCGGACCTCCTCCGCAACGCGCCGGAAGGGGAGCTCCTGCGGGAGGGGGCGCTGACGGTCGTCGCCGGGCGTCCAAATGCCGGCAAGTCGAGTCTTTTCAATGCGTTACTGGGTGTCGAACGCGCCATCGTGACGGAGGAACCCGGTACGACACGCGACGCGATCGAGGCGCTGCTCAGCATCGACGGATACCCGTTCCGACTCGTGGACACGGCCGGTCTGCGCACGGATCCGGAGCGCATCGAGGGGATGGGCATCGAGGTCGCGCGCGCCTACCTGGAGCGTGCGGACCTCGCGCTCGTGTGTGTCGAAAGCGGCCGCGAGCCCGACGGCGAGGAGCGAGCGTTCCTGGAGGAGATGGAGGGTCGATTGGGGTCCGGCCGAGTCCTGCTCGTGCGCACGAAGGCCGATCTCGTGCCGGACTCCACGGCCCCGTCCGGCAACTGCGAGCCTGTGCTGCGGGTCTCGGTCATCGACGCCCGGGGACTGCCGGCGCTGCGCCGACGGATGCTGTCGGCGGTGTACGCCGGGCTGAGCCGAAGCGACGAAGCGCCGCTCGTGACGCGTCGCCGGCACGGGCGCGCTCTGACCAGAGCTCGCGATGCGGTCGCCAGCTTTCGAGAAGCCCGGGAATCGGGGCACCCGCCCGAGATCGCTTCCACGCACGTGCAGGATGCGGTCCTGGCGCTCGAGGAGCTGCTCGGCATCGTCACGACGGACGACGTGCTGGATGCGCTCTTCTCGAGTTTCTGCGTCGGGAAATAGGGGCCCGGCGGCCGCCGCCGAACGTCTGCCGACCGTCAGGCGGCCCGCTGGCACCGGGGGCAGAGGTACGTCTTCCGACCCACGAGCTTCATGGACTTCAGCTGGCTCGTACAGCGGGGGCATGCGCTGCCCCGGCTGCGACGGTTGATGAGCCAGCCCGGATCTGCGTGTGCGGCCTGCCAGTGCAGAGTTGCCCGACGCAGGACCCGGCGGAGATACTTGTGGACGCGCTTGAGCTGCTCGTCGGTCACGTCCTTCACCTTGAGATCGGGCCGGTAGCCGGCCTGGAAGCAGATCTCGTCGGCGTATTCGTTGCCGATGCCGGCCACGATTTCCTGGTTGAGAAGAACGCCCTTGAGGGTGCTGCGCGGCTTCGTCCGCGCCAGGTCCACGAAGCGGGGGGCGGTCAACTCCTCGCTGAGCGGATCGAGGCCCAGGTTTTCCAGCGTACCGAGCCCCGTGAAGTCCTCACCCTCGACGAGATGGATTTCCCCCTCGCTGCCCGTCGAGCTGTAGCGCAGCTCGCGACCGGCGGCGAATTGCAGCCGAATCTTGCTGTTTTCGTCGGGGGGCGTGGTCTGTGACTCGAGAAAGATCTCGCCCTCGGAGCCCATGTGGAAGACGATGCTGACATCGGAACGGAAACGAACGACCACGTAGCGCCCGTGGCGTTCGATCCGATCAATTGCATGGCCCTTGACACGTTCTTCGCACAGTTCGTCGTCAATGTTGGCGGTTTCGGGATCATCGATCAGAACATCGGACACCGTCTTGCCGGTGGCGTAGCCGGCGAAGGCGTCGATCATCCGTTCGACGTCTGGCAGCTCTATCATGTAGGAAGACCCTCGCAAGTGGACGGAGATTCGGAAGCCGCGAACACGGTCCTACACGAGAAAACGCAAAAAGTGCCATCATCGTTCAATACGGAACTCACCACCCCGAATCTCGTCCACGCCGAGCTCCTTACGATCCACGCGCCGAACTCTGGCGGAAGAGGGTCCCCGCTGTAGGCGGGACTCCAGCTCGCGGACCGCCTCGGGAGCTCCGCGAGCCCGCACCTCCACGGTACCGTCGGGCAGGTTACGGACGGAGCCGGCCAGGCCGAGGCGACTGGCTGTTCGACGCGTCCACCAGCGGAAGCCTACTCCCTGTACCCGGCCGTGTACGCGGAAGCTCGCCTGTACATCGGTTTGGTCCGTCATGATGGGCGAAGTATGTTGGACAGCCGGTTCACGAGCGAGCGTTCCGAAGCCGGCGGTCCGCTGCGTCGGCGCGGGCGACAGTGCGGCAACGGCTGAATTCCTGGATGGTCTCGATGGAGAGCTACGACGTCATCGTCATAGGAGGCGGGCACGCGGGCTGCGAGGCGGCGAACGCCGCCGCGCGGCGTGGGGCGCGGACGCTTCTGGTCACGTCGTTCCTCGCGCGCGTCGCGCAGATGTCCTGCAATCCCGCCGTGGGCGGCGTCGCGAAGGGAACGGTCGCCCGCGAGGTGGACGCCCTCGGCGGCGTCATGGGACGGGCTACGGACCGGACGACCCTCCATTTCCGGATGCTGAACCGCTCGAAGGGCCCGGCCGTTTGGGCGCCACGCGCTCAGTGCGACCGCGGGCTGTATCCGCGGGCCGTACGAAGAATCCTGGAAGCGGCGCCCGGGCTCGAGATGTACCAGGCGACGGTCACGAGCCTGATCGTCGAGAATGGGCGGGTGGCCGGGGTCGAGTGCGGCGACGGAAGCCGATTCGGCGCCCGGGCCACCGTGCTCACCGTGGGCACCTTCCTGCGAGGAAGCATCCGCATGGGGACCGATCGAGGCATCGCGGCCGGTCGAGCCGGGGACGCCCCCGCGATCGAACTGGCGCGGCAGCTGCTCGAACTGGGGCTCGATCCGCGCCGCTTCAAGACGGGCACACCGCCACGCATCGACGGCCGAACCGTCGATACCAGCCAATTCCGCAGACAGGAGGGCGAGCGGGCGAGCGGGCGATTTTCCCACTGGGGAGAAGAACGTCCCCTGGCGCGCCGCGTCTGCTGGGTCGGCGAGGCGGGTGAGGCCGTGAAGCGATACGTGCGCGACAACCTGGAACGCTCGGCGCTCTATGGCGGAGCGGTGGCTTCCCGCGGGCCCCGCTACTGCCCGTCGATCGAGGACAAAATCGTGAAGTTCCCGGACGCCCGGGCGCACCAGCTCTTTCTCGAACCGGAGGGGCTCGAGACCCACGAGCTCTACGTGAACGGGCTCTCGACCTCGATGCCTCCCGATGTCCAGCGTGAGATGCTCCGCAGGGTGAAAGGGCTCGAGAATGCCCGGATGACCCAGCCGGGATACGCGATCGAGTACGACTACTTCCCCCCGGAGCGGCTCGGGCCGGATCTGGCGCTGGAAGGTCTAGAGGGGCTTTTCCTGGCGGGGCAGATCAACGGGACCACCGGCTACGAGGAGGCGGCGGGACAGGGGATCGTAGCGGGGATCAACGCGGCCGCGGCTGCCTGCGATCTCGAGCCCTGGATCCCCCGGCGAGACGAGGCATATCTCGGTGTTCTCGTGGACGATCTCGTCACCCGGGGCGTCGACGAGCCCTACCGACTCTTCACCTCGCGTGCCGAGTTTCGACTCGTCCTGCGGCAGGACAACTGTCTCGAACGGCTCGGCCCCGTCGCGCGTCGCCTCGGTCTGCTCTCGGCCGACCAGGAAGTTCGGCTGGGGGAGCATCTCGCCGACCTGGAGGGTGCCCGCGACTGGGTAAACGACGCCCGTGCGGAGCCGGAACGGTTGAACGACTACCTGCGTGACGTCTCGACGTCGCCCCTGACCGAGCCGCAACCGCTCGGGCGCCTGCTCAAACGGCCGCAGGTCTCGTTGCTCGACCTCGTGGGCGAGGAGGCTCCCCTCGGGGCGGTCGAGTTCGCCGCCGAAGCGTTGACCGTGGTGGAGATGGAGACGAAATACGCGGGATACATCGAACGAGAGCGGAAGCGTGCGGAGCGTCTCCGGGAGCGCGAGGACCAGTCCCTCCCGCGCGACGCCGAGTACGAGACATTCGAGTCTCTGTCTTTCGAGGCACGCCAGAAGCTCGCCCGGATTCGCCCTCGCACCCTCGGCCAGGCCGGGCGCATCCCCGGCGTCGCCCCGTCGGACCTGCAGAACCTGCTCGTCGAGCTGCGCCGGAGGGGGCGCGCTTCGGGCTGAAGCTCCCTACCCGGCACATGAAACTCTCCTACCCGGCACATTTCGTCCCTCCACGGGCAGTCGTCCCTCCCCGGCATGATGGCGTGACGTTTCACGTGAAACATTCGCCGGGCTTCGCTCGGCCGAGTGTCGACAGCGGGTACCCGGACACGATTCCGACGGCACCCGGAATCGCACTCCGTCATCCGCGAGCCGGAGCTAAACGGTACGTTCGTGGCGTATCTATGCGACGTTTCACGTGAAACATTGCAGATCAGCCAGGTCGGACACCGGCTGCGACCCGCCGCTGTTGATTGCTTGGCGAGGGGGGAACGTAAGCCTATATTCGCCTCCCGTCCGCCTGCGCGTGGCGGACGGCGCTGGCCCGCGGTTCCCTTCCGACATGAAGGGATCTCCGCCGACGACGACCATGGACGCTTCTCCAGCGAAAGCACGACGGTACTGATGGGCCGAATCATCGCGATAGCCAACCAGAAGGGCGGTGTCGGGAAGACGACGACCGCGATCAACCTCGGTGCGTCCCTGGCGATTGCCGAGAAGCGAACCCTCGTCATCGATTCGGACCCCCAGAGCAACGCTTCCAGCGGACTCGGCGTAGAGATCGACCCGAACCGGCCCGACCTGTACGACTGTCTCGTCGACGACGCTCCGATCGGGGAGGCGATCCGGTCGTCGGTGCACTTCCCGCTGCTCGACGTGATACCGGCGCGCCGGGATCTCGCGGGCGCGGAACTCGAGTTGATCGACCGACCCCGACGGGAGCGCATCCTGCGGACGGCGCTCGACGAGGTGCGTGACGACTACGATTACATCCTCATCGACTCGCCGCCCTCCCTCGGGCTGCTGACGCTCAATGCCCTCGTGGCGGCGGATACCGTGCTCATCCCGATTCAGTGCGAGTTCTATGCGCTCGAGGGATTGAGCCAGCTTCTGAACACGGTCCGCATCGTACAGCGAAACATGAACCCCGACCTGGGCATCGAGGGCGTCCTGCTCACCATGTACGATTCGCGCCTGAACCTCTCGAAGCAGGTGAAGGGCGAGGCCGAAGAGTATTTCGGCGCCAAGGTCTTCAAGACGGCGATTCCGCGGAACGTCCGTCTCGCGGAGGCCCCGAGCTTCGGCCAACCCATCGCCCTGTACGACGTGCTGTCGACCGGAGCCCGGGGTTACCTGAGCCTCGCGGCGGAAATCGTGCGCAAGGACGAACGAAAAGAGGCCAACGTTGCCTAAGAACGACTCACGGCTCGGCAAGGGCCTCGGCGCTCTGCTGGGCGATGTCCTCGAGGAGCGGGACGAGGGGACCCTTCCGGTTCGGGAGATTCCGCTCGAGCGTCTTCGCGCGAACCGATTCCAGCCCCGCAGTGAATTCGACGAAACGGCGATCGCCGAACTGACCGCGTCGATTCGCGAGAACGGATTGCTGCAGCCGCTCGTCGTGCGACGAATCGAGAGCGGATACGAGCTCGTGGCTGGAGAGCGCCGGCTGCGAGCGCTGCGCGAACTCGGCTGGGAGCGGGCCCCCGCCCTGCTGCGCGATCTCAGCGACGAAGCCATGCTCGTGCTCGCCCTGGTCGAGAACCTTCAGCGCGAGAACCTGAACCCGATCGAAGAGGCGGGGGCGTTCCAGCAGCTGATCGACGGGTTCGGCTTCACGCAGAAGCAGGTGGCCGAACGCCTCGGACGTGACCGCTCCACCATCTCGAATACGCTGCGGCTCCTCGCCCTTCCCCGTCCGGTCCGCGAACTGGTCGAGTCGGGCAGTCTGACCGCGGGCCACGCCCGCGCCGTTCTCTCTCTCGAAGCGGAGTCCGAGCAGATCGCGCTCGCCCGGGAGATCGCGAACGGGGACCTCTCGGTGCGTGAAGCGGAGCGTCGTGCCCGGAAGGCTCGGGAGGGGAAGACGGAGAGGGCGACGGAACGGTCCGCTCGGAGCGGAGGGCGCGGCTCCGACGATCCGGTGGCCCGCCGGGCCGCGACGTTGCTCGGACGCAGCCTGGGGACGGGCGTGGAAGTTCGGCTGAAAGGACGTGAGAAGGGGGAGATCCGGATTCCCTTCCACGACGCGGACGACTTCGAGCGGATTCTCCGCCAGCTTTTGGACGATGAGGCGAGCGAACTGTTCAGCGATCGCTCGGACTGATGTCGCGCGGCGACTGGTTCATCGTGATGTCGCGGGATGGGGAGACGTCGTCCCGCCGCTTCAGGCTCGACGCGCGTCGAGCGGCCGCGGTGGCGATGCTGGTCGCCCTGGTGCTTCTGGCCGCGATCTTCTGGGGCGGCTATCGGGTCGGGCTCGGTGGCGCGGAGGCCGATGTCCGGGCCCTGGAGGCGCGCATCGACTCCCTGACCGAAGAAAACACGAAAGTCGTCGGACTGGCGGCGCGTATCGAGGAGCTCGAGGGAGCGTATGAGCGGCTGCGGTCCGTCATGGGCGGCGAGGTCGCCCCGTCCGCCCGAGACATCCTGCTGCCCCCGGTCCGTCCGGAGGGAAGCGCCACGGAGAGCGAGCGGGGCGACAGCCGCGATCGCCCCGTCCTCTGGCCGCTCGTGGAATCGGGCTTCGTCACCCGCTCTTTCGGCGATTCCGTTCCGGGTGAGGGTCCCCATCCGGGGCTGGACATCGCGGTGCCCGTGGGTTCCTATGTCCGTTCCTCGGGTGCGGGCGTCGTGGTGGAGGCGGCCAGCGACGAGGTATACGGAAGCTACGTCCGCCTGGAGCACGCCGGGGGCTTCCGGTCGCTGTACGCTCACAACTCCTGGACCTTCGTCGGTGCGGGTGATTCCGTGGAGGCTGGTGAAGTGATCGCTCTGTCGGGAAATACGGGGCGATCGACGGCACCGCACTTGCACCTGGAGATCGAGCGGGACGGCGAGCGAGTCGATCCGTTGCCGTTCGTCTCCGACAGGCTCTAAAGGCCGGTTGAAGAACGGTGCTACCCAAGTTCGAAAGGACCGAATCGAATATGCAGAAGAACCGCAACGATCCCCCGAAGGAGCTCGATGACGTCGTTTCGATCGTCGGGCCCGGTATGAAGATCGTCGGCGATTGCTCGAGCGACGGCACGATCCGCGTCGAGGGAAAGGTCGACGGATCGGTGAAAGCCGGAAAGAGCGTCGTGGTCGGCAAGGACGGTAAGGTAAAGGGCGACATCTCGACGCAAGACGCGATCATCGCCGGCGAAGTCAACGGCAGCGTGACGGCAGAGAGCCGGGTCGAGCTGCAGTCGACCTGCCGGGTGCAGGGTGACATCCGTAGCCGCAGGGTGAAGCTGGAGGAAGGAGGCCAGGTGGATGGGCAGCTCCACATGGGTGCCACGGCGGCCAAAGGTTCGACGCCCGGCGGCTCCTCCCCCCCGTCCTCCAAGAGCTCTTCCGACTCCGCCGAATCGGGCGCATCGAAGGATGCGGAGAAGTCGTCCGACCGTGGAGCAGACAAGGCGCGTGCCGGTCGATAACACGCCGTAGGTAATTGTTGAACAACGGTTTATGGCGCTACATCTGCGGCGAAAAGTTATCCACGGTTATCCACAGTCCGCGAGGCGGGCGGATCGAGACGAGGGGGGCGGGTTGATCGGTGGTCGATCGACGTGACGCTCTACTTTCTTCTCTTCGTCGTCGGCCTCGTCACCCTGTCGCTCGGGGCGGATTGGGTGGTCACCGGCGCTTCCCGCATCGCGGCGCAGCGCGGGGTGAGCCCGTTGATGGTCGGCCTGACGATCGTCGCCTTCGGAACCTCGGCGCCGGAACTGGTCGTATCGACGACGGCGGCGGTGCAGGGTCGCGCCGGCCTGGCGGTCGGCAACATCATGGGCTCGACGGTCGCCAACGTCGGGCTGATCGTGGGCCTGGGGGCGCTGATCGCGCCGATCGTCGTTCACGAGCGGCTCCTGCAGCGGGAGACCCCCCTCCTCGTGCTCGTTCTCTTCATCGTGATGGCGCTGTCGTTCAACGGCGAGATCGGCCGCCTCGACGGCGCTTTTCTCATCGGCGGCTTCGTGATCTACCTCATCTATCTGCACCGATGGGGGAAGCGGGGCGTTCTTCTCGATACCCTGACGGAAGAGGCGAAGGAGAAGGCGGCCGGCGCCTCGGGACGCCAGTACGTCAACTGGATCCGCGTCGTGCTCGGCCTGACCCTTCTGCTCGTCGGGGCCGGCTGGCTAGTCGACGCAGCGGTTGCGCTCGCGCGGATGCTCGAGATTCCGGAAGAAGTGGTCGGGGCGACCCTCGTCGCCGTCGGCACCTCCGTGCCGGAGCTGGCCACCACGATCAGCGCGGCCCTGCGCGGGATGGGAGATATCGCGATGGGGAACATCATCGGATCGAACATCTTCAACCTCGGCCTCGTCCTCGGCACGGCCGCCCTCGTCAGTCCCCTCCGGCTGGCCCCCTTCACCGTCGTGGCCGAGGTCGTGCCCGCGCTCGTCTTCTGCCTCGCCCTCGTGCCGCTGGCGATGAGCGGCGCTCGAGTCACTCGCTGGGAGGGCGGGCTTCTGCTGACCGGATACATCGCCTTCATCTACATCATCCTCTGATGTGCGAGCGGACGAGCCCGTCCAACGAGCGTTTGACCCTTCCCGAGCACTACGCGACCGAGTAAAGTACTCAAGTATCTAAGTAAAGCGTCGCGTCTCGTGGACGAGAGGGGATGCCGTGGCGACATCCGTCAAGCTCAGCAGCAAGAACCAGATCGTGGTACCGAAGGCGGCGCGGGAAGCCCTGGAGCTACGTCCGGGCCAGCGCCTTCTCGTGACCGTGCGTGACGACGACGTCATCGAGATGCGGAAGGCCGCCGAGGATCCGGCAGCGAAACTGGAAGGCCTGCTGTCACGCGCCGACGGAGATCTGTGGGTCGAGGCGCGGGATGAGTGACGCGCGAGGCTTGAGATCGGCGCTGGCGTCGGCCGAGCGGGTCCACGTGGACGCGAGCATTCTGGCCCTCCACATGGCGGGAAACAGGCGCTACACGCCACTCACCCGTGCGCTGCTGGAGATGCTGGCCGAGGGAGAGGCGACGGCGTCGACCTCGGCGCTCACGATCTACCAGCTCCTCGTAGAAGCCTACCGCCGCGGTGAGACCGACACCGCGGCGACGGCGGAGCGCTACCTCACGACACTGCCCGGCCTCGACGTCGTCGACCTCACGCCCGCGATCGCCCGGCAGGCGGCCCAGGTGCGGGCGCAGCTCGGCGGGAGCGCGGAGCGCGCCGTGCAGATCGCGACGGCTCTCTCGGAGGGAGCGCACGTCTATCTCACGCAGCGATCGACGTTCCGACGCGTCGCGGGGATGAGTGTCGAATCGATGGAGCTGTTCACCGAGGGTTGATTCCTGCGGCGCGAGACGGCGCACGCCGCGGGCCAGCCGCCTCAGAGGGTCCGGAAGAGCAGCCCCGACGGGATCTTGGGCTCGAAATAGGTCGACTTCGGCGGCAGCCTCACCCCGTCCGCCGTCGCCCGCCAGACGGCTTCGAGAGCGACGGGCGGGAGCAGGAAAGCCGCGCCGCGGGGTGTAGCCCGCGCTACCGCGGTCGCCGCATCCCGATGGTATTCCAGCACGCCGTCGTCGGCCGCCGCATCGGCATCGGTTCCGAGCAGGCCGCGGACGACATGCCGGTCGAACTGCACGGCCGCGATTCGGTCCGCCGCCTGCTCGGGCGGATCCCGGGGGAAGAGCAGAACGGCACCGTATTCTTCGCGTCCCGGCACGCAGACGAAGCTCACCGGGTCGGATGCCGCTCGTGCGGCGGCGTCCTCGGGTCGCAAGCTCCCCAGCTCCTCCGTCGAGAAGCTCGCATCGAGACCGGAGCGCAGGACCGAGACCCCGGCGTCACCCGCCGCACGGGGGATCCCGGAGAGGTCGGCCACCGTTCGGTGCGTCGGGAGGACGGTCAATCCGGGATCGGCCGCGCTGACGACGCACGCCAGCACCTTCCGGGACGACTCCGTTCCCAGCCGGCGCGCGACCTCCTGGGCGGTCTCGTAGCGGTGGTGACCGTCGGCGATCAACAGCGGCAGCCGTCCCGCGAGGGCGCACAGGACGGCCGCCGCTCCCTCCTCGGCGATCGACCACAGGCGGTGGATGATCCCGTCCGGCGTAGTGGCCTCGAACGCAGGCCGACCGGATGTCGTGGCCCGCAAGGCCTCGAGGAGCGAGGCCTCGGGGTCTCGCGCGACGAGGAATACCGGCGACAGTTGCGCCCGCGTGGCGAGGGTCAGGGCGAGGCGATCCGCCTTCGGGCCGGCATGGGTTCGCTCGTGAGGGAGCACGCCGTCCCCGAGCGGTTCCAGCTCGAGGGCGCCGAAGAGGGAGTGGCGTTCGAGCTCGCGCCCCTCTCGTAGGTAGCGCTGCTGATAGACGTAGACCCCCGGAGCGTCGTCGGTACTCAGCGCGCCGGCGTCGCGCCAGGCGCCCAGCCGTTCGGCCGCCAGGGCGTACCGGGCGTCTCCCTCGCCCTCCGGCAGCACGAGGCGGACGGAGTTGTAGGATCCGCGCTCCCGCAGCTCCGCGGCGGCTTCTCGATCGATGACATCGTAGGGCGGCGCGATCAGGCTGGCGGGATCGCCCGCCTCCGGGGTATACCTCAATGCCCGAAACGGGAACAGTCGCGGCATGCGTCGGCCTTCGGATCGGAGGTTGGTCGGTTCGCCGGTTCGGTCTACTATGCCTCGTGCCGCCTCCCTGCGAGCCGGCGCGAGGCAATCGACGCAAGGATCGCCCCCGGCCCGCGCGGCGGCAAGGCTCCGGGTTACGATCGGGAGGAAGGAAGGAGGACGCCATGGCTTCGCGAGAACGCGACCCGAGTGAATCGGCCGACCGGAGATTGCGGAACATCGCCGGCGTACTGATCGACCTCGACGGGACGGTCTACGAGGGCCGCGACCTCGTTGCGGGGGCGACGGAGGCCGTCGACCGACTGCGGCGAGCCGGGCTTCCTTTCCTCTTCACGACGAACACGAGTCGCAAGTCTCGCCGGGACATCATCTCGTCGCTCGATGCCATGGGGCTCGAGGTGGGTCCGGAGGAGGTGCTGTCGGCCCCCGTCGCCGCGGCGGAGTGGCTGGCCGATCGAGGCGTCCGCCGGATTCGCCTGCTGCTCCCCGAGTCGACGCACGAGGACTTCCGCGACTTCGAGATCGGTGCGGGCGAACCCGAGATGGTGCTGGTGGGAGATCTCGGGTCCGGTTTCACCTTCGAGCGGCTGAACCAGGCCTTTCGCGACCTACGCTCGGGCGCGGAACTGGTCGCCATCCACAGAAACCGATACTGGTTGCCGGAGGACGGTCCCACGTTGGACGCGGGACCTTTCGTGGCGGCGCTGGAATACGCCGCTGACGTGCGCGCCACCCTCATCGGCAAGCCGTCGCCCGCGTTCTTCCGGACCGCCGCCGCGCGGACGGGCGTCGAGATCGAACGGTTGGCGGTGATCGGCGACGACGTCGAGAGCGACGTCCGGGGTGCACGCGCGGCGGACCTCTACGCCATACAGGTCCGCACCGGGAAGTTCGACGAAGCCCGACAGGCCCGGCTCCGGGAGGAAGAGCGCCCGCATCGGCTACTCGACTCACTCGCCGATCTGCCCGCGCTCCTCGGTGCCTGAGGGCGTGAGGTACCGCTCCGTGGCGCTCGGCGCGCTGACCGCCGCCTGCCTGTGCGGTCCCGCGGTCTCGATCGCGGTAGCGCAAGCCTCACCGCCTCCGCCGGACGTCCTCGGGTACGACCCGGCCGAGGAAGGTCGGCTCCCCGCCTGGTCCGAGATGCTGACCTACTTCGACACCCTCGCTTCGACGAGTGCCCGGGCGCGTCTCGACACGATCGGCCGCAGCACCCTGGACGCGCCGCTCGTCGTGCTGACGGTGAGCAGCGCGGAGAACCTCGGCCGCCTCGGGGAGCTGCGCGCCATCCAGGCGGAGCTGGCCGATCCGCGAACGATCGATTCGCGGGAACGGCGGGAGGAGTTGATCGACAGGGGTCGGCTGATCGTGCTCATGACGGCCGGGACGCACTCGTCGGAAGTGGGCGGGCCGATCGCAGTGATGCGAACGGCGCACCACCTCGCCACGTCCCCCGGTCCCCGCGCCCGGGCCATCCGGGAAGCGGCCGTGGTGCTGCTCGTGCCGGCGGTCAATCCCGACGGCGTCGATCTCGTGAAGGAGTGGCACGAATCGACGGTAGACACGCCCTGGCGGGGGTCCGAGCCGCCGTTTCTCTACCACCACTACGCGGGACACGACCTGAATCGCGATTGGTACGCCTTCACCCAGCGCGAGACCCGTCTCCTCGTGCAGCAGGTGCACCAGCGATGGCATCCCCATCTGCACCTCGACCTGCATCAGCATGAACCGACCTGGGTTCGCCACCTCGTCCCGCCCTGGATCGACCCGGTCGAGCCGAATGTCGACCCGCTGTTGATCTCCGCCGCCACGAGCCTGGGGACGCGGGTGCAATGGACGATGCTGGAGGAAGGGAAGACGGGGGTGGCGGTGGCGGCGCGCTACGACGCCTGGTCGCCGTCCCGAGCCTACGTTCACTACCACGGCGGCGTGAGGATGCTCAGCGAAACCGCCTCGGCCCGACTCGCCGCACCCATCGACCTCGCCGCCGAGGCGCTGGAGCCGCTCGCCGGGCTCGATCCCGGCGCCTCGACCTGGAACCACCCGATCCCCTGGCCGGGCGGACGATGGGATCTCGGCGACATCGTGGAGTACATGCAGTCGAGTGCGATGGCCACGCTGGGCATCGCGTCGGGGCAGCGTGCGAGCTGGTTGCGGAACTTCGAGCGGATCGGCCGCCGGGCCGTACGGGGCTGGCCCACCTGGCCCGACGCCTGGGTCGTCGCGGCTGGTGACGCCCCCGCCCCGCCCGCCGACACGCGGGAGCTTCTCCGGGTCCTGCGGACGGCCGGAATCGAGGTGCGGCGCCTCGCCGTTCCGATCGCGACGGAAGGAGGCCGGTTTGCGGCGGGTGACTACGTGATCGACATGCACCAGCCGTACGCGGGATTCGCCCAGGCGGTTCTGGCACCCCGGCCCTATCCGGGGCGGTGGAGGTACGAAAGCGGTCCGCCCGTCGCGCCGTACGACGCCACGGCCCACAACCTGGGCCTCCTGCTCGGGGTCGAGGCGCGTCCCCACCATGCGCCGTTTCCCGACAGCGCGGTGACCGAACCGATCGACGAGCTTCCCCGCGTCCCGCCCCGTCGCGTCGAAGGGCTGTCGGGCGATCCGGCGGTGATGGTCGGCCTGTACCGACCGTGGACGGCCTCGGCGGCGGAAGGGTGGATCCGGTGGCTCTTCGACGGCTACTCGGTGCCGTACGCCACGGTCACGCGAGAGGACGTCTCGCGCGCACGGCTCCTCCGCGACTACACGGCCGTGGTCATCCCGCCGGAAGCGCCGGACCGCTTGCGGAACGGGCGTTCCCTCGCGGAGGTGCCGCCCGAATTCGCCGGTGGATTGGGGGAGGACGCGACTGCGCGGCTCGCCCGCTTCGTGGAGGGAGGCGGGACACTCGTGGCCATCGGGAGGTCGGCGGATTTCGTGATCGATGCCCTGGGTCTGCCGATCGAGAATTTCGTCAGCGATCTCCCCCCGTCGGACTTCTATGCTCCGGGGGTGCAGGTCGGGCTGGACGTGGACGGTTCGACCGTCGTCGGCGCGGGCCTGCCGCCCCGTACCGCGGCGATGCTGATGGACGCGGTCGCCTTCCGCGCGACCGGGGCACCGGGCCCCGCGGCTGACACGGTCCGCGTCGTGGCGCGCTACGCGGCCGACGACCTGGTGAAGAGCGGCTGGCTCGTCGGCGGATCGTGGATCGCGGGACGCCCTGCAGCGATCGAGGTCTCCCGCGGACGGGGCCGGGTCGTGCTCTTCGGCTTTCGGCCGGTCTACCGGGGCCAGGCGATGGCCACCTGGCCGCTGCTGTTCAACGCCCTGAAGCGGCGTCGCTGACCCGTCGGGAGGTCGCTCCGCCCTCCTTCGGCAGGCGGACCCGGGCCACGCAGCCGTCGGCCCCGTCCCGGTTCTCCAGCACGAGGCTTCCTCCGTGCCCCTCCGCGATCTGACGGCCGAGGGCCAGGCCGATCCCGGAGCCGGACGGCTTCGTCGTGAAGAAGGGGACGAAGAGATTGGCGGTCTGCGCCAGCCCGGGCCCGTCGTCCTCGACCTCGACGTCGAGGAAGCGGCCGGCCTCGGCCCAGCGAATCCGGACCTCGCCGTCCGTCTCGAGCGCGGCATCGGCGGCGTTCTCGACCAGGTTGATGAGAAGCTGGTCGAGCTGGTCGCCGTCGGCCGTGATCGTGACGTCGGGACCCGCTTCGATCTCGATCGGCACCCGGGGCTCCAGCGCGGCGACTCTGCGTACCCAGTCCTCGACACGGAGCTCGCTCCGATCGGGTGGCGGGAGCTTCGCCAGCTGGGCGTACGACGACATGAAGCGGCCGAGCGCTTCGGATCGACCGCCGATCACCCGGAGGCCCTCCCGCAGGTCATCCCGGTCCTCCGGTGATCCGTCGCCCCCCTCGAGCATCGACGAGAGACTCTCCGCGATCGACTTGATGGGCGTCAGGGAGTTGTTGATCTCGTGGCTCAGCACACGGATCAACCGTTGCCAGGCAATGCGCTCCTCCTCCCGCAGCACCTGGCTGAGATCGGCCAGGACGATCAGCCGATGGGGCCGGCCGTCCCAGCGGAAGGTGCGCCGCCGCAATTCCCAGCGCCCGAAGCCCTGGGCGACCGCGAAGTTCATCACGCGCGGCGTCTCTCCCGCGAGGCACTCGGCCAGTCCCAGCTCTTCGGCATCCCGGCCGATGAGCTCGACCTGCGGGCGCCCGAGGAGGCTCTCTCCCGCGCGGTTCAGGAGCTGGAGCCGGTCCTCCTCGTCGAAGGCGAAGAGCGCCACGTCGATCACCGCCAGTACGCGGGTGAGAAGGTTCGAGGCCTCGAGCGCGTCCAGTCTCTGGTCATGGAAGGTCTGCGTGAGCTCGTTCAGCTCGTGAAGAATCAGCCCGAGGGCGTCTCGCTGATCGGGAGCCCGCGTGCGAAGCGAATAGTCGCCCTCGCGCAACGCCTCGAGCATGTTGGATACGGCATGCAGCGGGCGGATCAGCCGCTCGCGCAGCATGAACAGGAACCCGACCCAGGGAAGAAGAACGAGGGTGGAGACCGTCCACCGGGTACGGGACGCAAAATCGCCCGACCAGAGAAAGACGAGCACCAGGACGACGGCCGGCAACCCCGACAGAAGAGCGACGACCGGGATGAGCCGCTGATAGGTCAGCCCTCGCCGCAGCCGCCGGTAGAACCCCTTGAGCTTCAGCTCTGCAGTCCGTGTCGTTTGAGCCGGCGGTACAGCGCGCTGCGGCTCAGTCCCAGGTCTTCGGCGGCGCGGCTCACATTGCCGCGATTCCGTGTCAGCGCCTTGCGGATCAGAATGCGCTCGGCTTCGTCCAGTTCGACGTCTTCGAGGCGGAGCGAGCCTTCGGGGGCCTGTCGGAGACCGAGGTGCTCGACGTCCACGGTCCGCCCGTCCGCCAGCAGGACCGCCCGTTCGATGGCGTGCCGGAGTTCGCGCACGTTGCCGGGCCACGGATGCCGATACATTGCGTCCAGAGCTGTACTCGACAATTCGAGATCGGTGCGGCCGTACTTGGCGCCGCTCGTGTTGAGGAAATGCGCCGCCAGCAACGGGATGTCCTCTCTCCGCTCACGCAGCGGTGGAAGCCGGACCTCGACGGTGTTCAGCCGATAGAACAGGTCCTCGCGAAAGGTGCCCTCGCTCACGGCGCGGTCCAGCTCGGAGTTGGTGGCCGTCAGGATCCGCACGTCCACGGTGCGCGTTCTGGACGATCCCACCGGTTGCAGCTCCCCGGTTTCGAGCACCCGCAGCAGCTTCGCCTGCTGGGCCATCGGAACATTGCCGATCTCGTCCAGGAAGAGTGTGCCCCGGTTCGCCACCTCGAAGTAGCCCACCCGATCGCTCCGCGCGTCGGTGAAGGCGCCCTTCACGTGCCCGAACATCTCGCTTTCGAACACGCCCTCGGAGAGGCCGCCCGTATTGACCGTGATGAGCGGCCGGTCGGCGCGTTCGGACGTGGCGTGCAGCCAGCGAGCGACGACCTCCTTTCCCGTTCCGGGCTCTCCGGTAATGAGGACGTTGGCGTCCGACGGCCCGACCTTCTCGATCAGGCGAAGCACGGGCTGCATGCTCTTGGATTCCGCGATCATCCGCGGAACGTCGGCGTCGGTGCGCAGCATTTCGTTTTCGGCCTCGAGGAGCTTGGCCTTCCGCATGGCGCGCCCGAGCTCGAGCTGACTGCGGATCGTCGCCAGCAGGCGCTCGTTGTCCCACGGCTTCTCGATGTAGTCCCGCGCGCCCCGTCGCATCGCCTCGACCGCCCCCTCGATACTGCTCCAGGCGGTCATCACGATGATCGGAAGCGTGCTGTCGTAGGCCTGCAGGCGCGGCAACAGCTCGAAGCCCTCCTGGCCCGACGTCGTGTCGCGCGTGTAATTCAGGTCGAGGAGCAGCACGTCGAAATCGTCCGCCTGGACGTACTCCGCCACCTCCGTCGGCGACGCGGCGGTCTGGATCGCGAACCCTTCCTTCTTCAGAAGCAGCTTGAGCGCCGCCAGCACGTCGCGCTGATCGTCGGCGACGAGGATGCGAGGCTTGCGATCGTCACTCACGTCGTCGTCCTCCCTGGTGGTTCGTCTGCGTCCTTCTCACCGTTCAGCGCGCCTGCCGCAGCGCGACGCCTTCTTCGACGATTCGGCCGTCGAACAGGTGCACGGTGCGCTCGGCGTACGGCGAATAA
The DNA here is from genome assembly GCA_964578925.1 of uncultured Gemmatimonadota bacterium. GTDB lineage: Bacteria > Gemmatimonadota > Gemmatimonadetes > Palauibacterales > Palauibacteraceae > JARFPW01. The sequence goes on from CAZOEX010000003.1 coordinate 17,917, forward strand.
CGGGGATCGTGCGTAACCATGAGGATCGTCGACCCGCTGTCGTGCAGCTCGCGGAGAAGCTCCATGACCGCCTCTCCGTTCGTCGAGTCGAGGTTCCCCGTCGGTTCGTCCGCCAGCAGAATCAGCGGATCGCCGGCCACGGCCCGGGCCGCCGCCACCCGCTGCTGCTGTCCCCCGGAGAGCTGTCCCGGATAGTGGTCGACGCGGTGCGACATGCCGACCCGCTCGAGCGCCTCCACGGTTCGTCGCCGGCAGTCGGCCGGCGAGAGGCCGCGGTAGTTCAACGGCAGCTCGACGTTCTCGTACACCGTGAGGTCGCCGATCAGGTTGAAGGCCTGGAAGATGAAGCCGATGTGCAGATTACGGAGCCGCGCGCGCTCCGCCGCGTCGACCTTCGACATCGGCCGCCCGTCGAACCAGTACTCGCCCGCGGTCGGCGCATCGAGCAGCCCTACGATGGCCAGAAGCGTCGATTTTCCGCAGCCGGACGGCCCCATGACTTCCACGAACTCTCCGCGCTCGACCTCGAGATGAACGTCCGAGAGCGCGTGGGTTTCGAGCTCCTCCGTGTAGAACACCTTCCGCACGCCGTCCAGCTTGATGAGCGGCATCGCGGACTTTCGGGACTCGTTCATGGCCCTCACTCGATCTCGAAGCAGTCGATGTCGTCGAACTCGGAGATGTCCGAGACGACGATGCGATCCCCCGGCTCCAGTCCCGAAAGCACTTCGATTCGTTCCACGGAGCCGCGCCCGAAGCGAGCCTTCACCCGTTCGGCCGAAGCGGAGTCCGGCGCCAGTCGGAAAACCGTCGTCCAGCCCTCGGCCCTCGCGTACACGGGACGTTCGACGAAGAGCACGTCGTCCAGCGTTCCCAGGTGAATCCGCGCCTCCACCTCGTGGCTTCCGTCGGCCGGCAGGGGCGGATTCTCGTCGAGGGCGACGGTCACCCGGACGGTCTTCTCGTCCACGTCCGGCTCGACGGTCGTCACCGTGCCGCTCAACCGTCCCGCGGTGCTCTCCAGCGTGACCGCTTGGCCCGCCGTCACCTCGCCGCTCTCGCTCGAATAGACCTTCACGACCGCTTTGAGCCTGTCGGAGAGAGTGATCTCCGCCAACAGATCGCCGCTGGCCACCCGCGTGCCCGGCTGCACCAGTACTCGCTGCACCTCGCCGTCGCCCGCCGCGCGATAGGTCAGGTCGCGGAGACGCTGACGCTCGGAATCGAGGATCGACTCGACCCACCGGAGCTCGTCGCGCCGGACGGCGAGCTGCTCCTCCATCGACGAGGTGATCAGCGCGAGGCGCTCTTCGTCGGCCTCCAGTCGGCGGTCGAGAGCCTCGAGTCGCTCGCGCGCCCTGCGAAGCTCGATCTCCCGAACCTGGCCGGCGGGTCGCGACTTCAGCTCTTCGAACTCGTCTTCTGCGCGAAGGAACTCCATCCGGGTGTCCGCGATCGACGCTTCGAGGGCGAGCCGCCGTGCGCTCCGCTCGCGGCTGAGCGCGATCATGCCTCCCCGCGTGGCCGCGAACTTCTGCTCCGCCTTCTCGACGGCCAGCTCGATCTCGCGGTTCGACATCTCCAGGACCCGATCGCCCGCCCGCACGTTCTGACCTTCGATGGCGTACACGGCCTCGACCGTTCCCGGCTGGCGGGCGCGCACGAGTTGGATCCGGTCCGGCACGAGCGTGCCCCAACCGTGAACCTGCCGCACCATCGGTCCCTCGCGAACCGTTCCGGTCACGAGCAGATCGCGGTCCACGACCGGCACGGCGGGCCCGAGGCCCGCGAAAAGCCAGGCCGTGACGCCCAGCACCGCGAGGCCCAGGGCGTACCAGGCGTAGCGTCGTCGGGACCGGGTCGGCGTACGGGGCACGTCCATTCCCGCGAACGACCGGCTCTCGGAATCGCCGTTCGGCGTCCGATCCTCCGGTCGCAGCTTCCGAATCTTCGCCATGCGCTCCCCCGTTGCCCCCGAACTCCACCCGAGGCCGCAACCTAACGTCCCGATCCGCCCCTTGCTCGATATACGCGGGGGCCGGGGATCGAAGCGCAACCCGCATGCCATTCGGGATCAACGGCACAACTCGTTGCTCTCCAGCAAGTTGGCATACGGCTTCGTATCTGCGGCCGCCCGCGGGTGTTCGGTATCAGTACACGGTGTTCACTACCGGACATCCATCCCGCGGCCGCTCCGGCGGGAAACGAGGGTGCGGGAGCGAGCCGGCAGCACGAAACTGCGACCCGGGCGAAGCCGTAGCGTAGACTGACGAGACGGGATCCACCCGGGTCCCACGACTTTCGATCCGAAGCGAGGTAGAACCGATGCGCCCAGCCGACGAAGCGGACGCCGCGGTCCGTCCGCGTACATTGTTGACCTTCGCGGCCCTGGGGATCTTCGCGGCCTGCGGTGCGCGGACGACGACCCCGGCCCCCGGTGCCGACCCGGTGTCAGGCGAGCCGGAGGAGGTCGAACTGACGGCCGAGGACTACCATGGAACCTACGACCTCTACATGGGCGGGGTCGCCTACGAGTCCGGCGGCGAGGTCGCGCCCCTCACCGCGGAGTGGGGTCCGGACGGATTCGTCGTCCTGCAGGACGGAAACCCGACGATCCGCACCGACATCTCGATCGATACCGAGGCCGGAGAGATCCGACTGTGGGACGAGACGTCGAACGATGTCCTGTGCTCCTCCGAAGGCATCTACAGCTACGAGGACGACGGAACCACGATCACCCTCACGCTGGAGAGCGACCCGTGTGAGAACCGCGCGGCATCGGCCGACGGCGCGCGGCTCGTGCGTCGCTGAACCGGAAGCGCCGGGGCGCCGCCCTCAGACGCCTTCCTCGGGGAAGTTCTCGATCACGTCCTTCACCCGATTGAGGAAGAAGGCAGCCATCGCGCCGTCTACGACGCGGTGGTCGTAGCTCAAACCGAAGTACGACATGTGGCGGATGCCGATCGTGTCGTTGCCCATCTCGTCCTGGACGACGACCGGACGCTTTTCGATGACGCCGGTGCCGAGAATCGCGACCTGCGGCTGGTTGACGATCGGTGTGCCGAAGAGGTTCCCGAAGACTCCTACGTTGGTGATCGTGAAGGTACCGCCCTGGATGTCGTCGAAGTCGAGCGTCTTCGTCCGGGCCTTCTCCGCCAGCTCGTTCGCACCGGTCGCGAGTCCCCTGAGGCTCAGCCCGTCGGCGTTCTTGAGCACGGGGACGATGAGCTCCTTGCCTTCGTTGACCGCCACCGCGATGCCGAGGTTGATATCCTTGTGATAGACGATCTGGGTGCCGTCGACGGAGGCGTTGAGGATGGGATACTCGCGTAGACCCTCCGTCACGGCCTTCATGATGAAGGGTCCGTAGGTGAGCTTCACGCCCTCCTCGGCGAACTGCGGTTTCATCTTCTTGCGCAGCTTCACGACGCGCTCGAAGTCGATCTCGGTCACCGAGGTGACGTGCGCCGATATCCGCTTCGACATCAGCATGTGCTCCATGGTGCGGAGCCGCACCCGGCTCATGTCCTCGACCCGGTCGCCTTCGCGGACGGGCACCGAGGGAATCTTGATGTCGAGGGTCGCGCCGTGGATGGGCACCTGCATCGTGCCGGGTGCCCCCGAGGCCGCGGCCGGCTGACGGGCAGGCTTCCCGGGCGCCGCCGCGGCGGCCGGTTTCTCGGCGGCCGGTGCCGGTGCGGCTTCCTCCGCCGCGCCGCTCTCGATGAACGCCTCGATGTCGTCCCTGGTCACGCGCCCGCTGATGCCGCTTCCCTCGATCCGCGATATGTCGACTTCGTGTTCGGCGGCGATCTTCCGTACGACCGGCGTCGAACGAGTACGGATACGCTCCTCCCGGGTTGCCGGGCCCTCGCGTTCCTCCGCCGTCGCCCGCGCTTCGTCGGACGGCTCGACTTCGGTCGCCGCCGGGGCTTCGTCGTCTTCCTCGACTTCCTTCGGCTCGGCCGCGGCCTCCGCTTCCCCTTCGTCTTCCTCCGGCTCCTCGGGTTCGGCCCCGGCGTCGGCGGCCGCGTCTGCATCGGTCTCGATGCGCGCGACGACCGTGTTGACCTCTACGGTCGAGCCCTCTTCGACCAGGATCTCGACGAGCTTTCCGGCCACGGGAGAGGGAATGTCCGCGTCGACCTTGTCCGTGGAGATCTCGAACAGATCCTCGTCCCGCTCCACGACGTCGCCCTCTGATTTGAGCCACTTCGTCAGCGTTCCCTCGGCAATGGATTCGCCCATCTGGGGCATGATCACGTCTTGCCTGGCCATCTCGCCCTTCCTGTGTCTCGGGTCCGAAAACTCGTCAATACGCCAGCAGCCAACGGGCCGCGGCGACGATGTCGTCCGTCTGCGGTAGATAATAGTCCTCGAGCGCCGGCGCGTAGGGCACCGGCGTGTCGATCGCCGTGACGCGCCGGATCGGCGCGTCGAGCCACTCGAAGGCGTGTTCGCATACCTGGGCCGTGATTTCGCCTGCGAAGCCACCGAATTTCGCGGCCTCGTGCACGACGAGAAGCCGTCCGGTGCGCCGGACGCTGTCGCAGATCGCGTCCGTGTCGAGGGGCCGGAGCGAGCGCAGGTCGATCAGGTCGACCGTCGCGCCGTCCTCCTTCTCGAGCGTCTCCGCCGCCTCGTCCGCCTTGTAGACCATCGCGCCGTAGGTGACGAGCGTGAGGTCGTCGCCCTCGCGATGCCGCCGCGCCTCGCCGAGCGGCACGACGATCTCCTCGCCCTCGGGCAGCATCTCCTTGATCCGCCGGTAGAGGAATTTGTGCTCGAAGTAAAGCACCGGATCGGGGTCGCGAATGGCCGCCGTCAGCAGCCCCTTGGCGTCCCGGGCCGTGGCCGGGGCCACCATCTTCAGTCCCGCCACGTTGGCGAAGTACGACTCGACGTTCTGCGAATGGAAGGGACCGGAGCGCGCGCCGCCCCCGCAGGGACCGCGAATCACCAGTCCGGCTCCGACGCCAGTTCGGTAGCGCGACTTCGCCGCGAAATTGCAGATCATGTCGAAGGCGGGGGCGATGAAGTCGATGAACTGCATCTCGGCGATCGGACGCAGGCCCATGTGAGCCGCGCCGACCGCCGCGCCGACGATGGCCGCCTCGCTGATCGGCGTGTCGATCACGCGGTCCTCTCCGAATTCCTCGAGGAAGCCCTCGGTGATCTTGAACGCGCCGCCGTATATTCCGATGTCCTCGCCGAGGATGAAGACGCGTTCGTCACGCCGCATCTCCTCGGCCATCGCCTGGCGGATCGCTTCGAGGTACGTCGTTTCCTGGAGTGCTCCGGTGCTCGTTTCGCTCACCCTCCCACCTCCAGCTCCTCGTAACCCGGCACCGGGCCACGCGTCCAGGGCACGTCGGCGCTCAGATCGTCGGATTCGTAGACCCTCGTGCGCGCGTCGTCCGGGTCCGGGTCCGGGTCCGCCAGCACGTCGTCCACGGCCTCGTCCAGTTCAGCGTCGACGGTGGACCGTATCTCGCCGAGCCGCTCCTCCGTAGCGCGTTCTTCGTCGAGCAGCGCAGCCTCGAGCCGGGCGATCGGGTCGCGGGCGCGCCACTCCTCCAGCTCCTCCTCGGGTACGTACTTCTGGGCGTCGTGCTGCGCGTGTCCGAGCATCCGATAGGTCTCGGCGACGATGAAGCCCGGGCCTCCTCCCGAACGGGCCCGGTCGACTGCCTCGCGGGACGCCCGGTAGACGGCCCGCACGTCGTTCCCGTCCACGGAAACGGAGGGCACCCCGTACATCGCGGCGGCGTCCAGCCAGTCTTCGACGGCCGCCTCCTTCGAGCTGGGCGTGCCGAACGACCAGCGGTTGTGCTCGAGAAGGACGACGATCGGAAGATCCAGCGCCGCGGCGAGCGAGAAGCCCTCGTGGGAGGCGCCCGTACGGCTCGCGCCGTCGCCCTGGTAGGTCATGCAGACCCCGGCCTCGCCCCGCTGCTTGAAGGCGAGCGCCACCCCGTTGAGGACGCAGAGCTGGGTGCCGAGGGGGCTGATCGGACCCAACAGGCCGAGCTCGGGAACGGTGAAGTGGGTCGTGTTGTCCTTTCCAGCGCAGAGAGCGGTCCCCCGCGCCGTGTACTGGCGAAGCATCTCGCGCACGTCCAGTCCGCGGACGAAGAGCGCCCCCATGTCACGAATCGACGGGGCGAGCCAGTCGCCGTCCTCCAGCGCCCGGGCGCTCGCGACGGCCGTGCCTTCCTGACCGAGGCTCCGGTAGAGGCCTCCCACGATGTGCCCCTGCTTGAACAGGGTCTCGAGACGCTCCTCCACGCCCCGGGTCAGGAGCATGAAGCGGTAGATGGAGAGCAGGTCCGACGATCCGAGATCGCTCAGCGTGGCATCCTCGCCGGGGTCGACTTCTGCGCAGCGGATCCGCGCGAACCGCGAACATATCCGGCGGAGGTACCCACTGCCAATTGCTTTACTGAACCACTTAGCGTGTCTCTGGTGGCGACCCGGAGGTCCGTCTGCCATCCTTCGGCATGCGCCAGGTCGTCATTCCCCGCCACGGCGGGCCGGAAGTGCTCGAGGTTCGGGAGTCGGCGGATCCCGCGCCCGCCCCCGGCGAAGTGCGGGTGAGGGTCGAAGCCGCCGGCGTCAACTTCGCCGACATCCTCGCGCGGATGGGCCTGTATCCCGACGCCCCGCCGCTACCCGCGGTCGTCGGCTTCGAGACGGCGGGGCGGATCGACGCCGTCGGTCGCGGCGTCTCCGGCGATATCGTCGGCCTTCCCGTGATCGCACTCGGCGGAGGCGGAGGCTACACGGACGTGCTCTGTCTGCCCGAGGAGCGGGTGTTCGCGCGGCCGACAGGCATGTCCGCCGAGGAGGGCGCCGCCATGCCGGTCGTCTACCTGACCGCCTACGTCGCGCTCTGCGTCATGGGCTCCCTCATGGCGGATCAGCGCGTGCTCGTCCACAACGCCGGAGGCGGCGTCGGGCTCGCTGCGCTCGACATCTGCCGTCTGAAGGGTGCCGTTGCGTACGGCACGGCGTCGTCCTGGAAGCACGAGGCGCTCCGGGAACGGGGGATGGCGGCGTGCATCGACTACCGCTCGCTCGATTTCGAGCCCGAGATCGAACGCATCACCCGCGGCCGGGGAGTGCATCTCGTACTCGACCCGCTCGGCGGTGATTCCTGGAAAAAGAGCTACCGGTGCCTGTGTCCGACCGGCCGGCTCGTCATCTTCGGGATGTCGCGGATGGCCCGCGGCCAATCCCCCGGCCGCCTCGACATGCTGCGGGCGCTCTTCCGGATCCCGTGGTTCTCCCTGAACCCGCTCCGGTTGCTTCGCGACAGCCGCGGAATCCTGGGGGTGAACCTGCAGCAGATCCGGGGTCGCTCCGAGGACGCGAAGCGCTGGATGTCGGAGCTGCTGGGCTGGTACGAGGCGGGACGGTTGAACCCGCGCGTCGACCGCATCTTTCCATTCGCGGAGGCCGCGGAGGCCCACCGGTACATCCAGGAGCGCAAGAACCTCGGCAAAGTGCTGCTCGTCCCGTGAACCGGACGGCGTCTGCGTTCGTCGCGGTCGGTCTGGTGTCGCTGCTCTCCTTCATTTCCGGATGTGCCATGGCCGGCGGACCGCCACCGGCCGAACCGCTGGTCGGCGGCTGCGGAGCGGAGCCCGGCCTGGCGCCGCGCTACCTCCTGCCCTTCCCGCCGGGCGAAGCCTACGAGCTCACGCAGGGCAACTGCGGCGACGAGTCGCACCGCGGCCGGTTCCGCTACGCCTTCGACTTCCGCATGCCGATCGGCACGCCGGTGCTCGCGGCGCGCTCGGGCCTGGTCGCCACGGTGCGCGACGGGAATCCCGACGGGACGCGACGCACCGGGGAGGAGAACATCCTGATCATCGAGCACCCCGACGGAGAGCTGTCGCGCTACATCCACCTGCAGCAGCACGGCGTACTCGTTGCGGAAGGAGAGAGGGTCGCTGCGGGCGATACGGTCGCCCGGTCGGGCAACTCGGGCCGGAGCGCCTTTCCGCACCTTCATTTCGACGTCGCCGATCGGTGCGGGGCGAACGGCTGCCGGACCGCGCCCGTCGCTTTCCTCAATGCCGAGCCCCCGATCCCGGCGGTCCGCGGTCCCGTCGAGGCGCTGCCGGTTCCGGAGTCCGCGTCCATCCCCGCCGACCGCTGACCGGGGAAGACTCCCCGGCGGCTACTCGAAGGGAAGCGCGACGACGCGCGCGGTGACCTCATCCCGCCCGTCCTCCGAGCCATCCGCGCCTCCCGGCCCGACCGCGACCTCCTCTCCCGGGTCGACTTCGCGCCGCAGGTACGCGAGCCCGATCCAGCCGAAGCGGGGAGAGCGCACGGCCGAAGTGACGGCGCCGACGACGCGATCTCCCTGCCGCAGTTCGTCGCCGCCGAGGGGCGGCCTCCCCACCGCGGATTCCCGCCCGGGGCCCGCGCTCGATGCTGTCGATTCTGGTACCCGCAGTCCGCGCAGGTATCGATTCACCTTGCCCCGGTAGTGGATGCGGGCGAGCACCTCCTGGCCCGTATAGCAGCCCTTCGAGAAACTCGTCGTTTCGGCGACGAGCCCCGTCTCCTGCGGCAGATTGTCCTTCGAGATGTCGCGGCCGTACAGCGGAATCCCCTGCTCGACTCGCCACGCCTCCCAGGCGTCGCGCGACGCGGTGGGCAGAGGTGTCTCGAGAGTCGGTAGCAGAAGATCGATTCCCACCCCACCGACTCCGTCACGTCCGATGGCGTAGCCGTCGTCGAGCCGGAGAGCACCCCGGCGCGCGCCCTCGTTCTCTTCACGCCGGACGGGAGGAAGGGAGGCCAGCTCCGGCAGCAGCTCGGTCGCTCGCGCGACGGCCTCCGGTCCGCGTACGCGCATCACATTCAAATCGGTCGGCTCCAGGCTGGCGAAGCGCGGCGGAAGGTATCGTTCGAAGTGCGGCTCGAGACCGGACCAGGCGCTCTCGGGCACGTCCAGCAGCAGATCGTCGCCGACGCGGACGACGACCGCGTCGGCCAGCACACGGCCCTTCGGCGTCAGGATCAGCGTGGGCCAGGCGGCGCCCTCCCCGGGCTCCCCGATGTCCGCGGTGATCAGGCCCTGCAGCATGTCGGCCGCGCGCTCGCCGGAGACCCGGAAGAGACGCCGAGAGCGGTCGTGATAGACCGCCGCGCGGTTCACGAGGTCGTCGTAGCCCGCGGGCGCCCCGTCGTCCACCGGCTCAGCGGAACCGGGACCCGTGCGCGTCACGCCGTCGCCGGCCGCCGTGACGTCAGAAGAGTCGGCCGCCATCGGGCACCTTCCGTTCGGGTTCGAGGAGGATGGCCTCGCCCTCGTCGTCGGGCACGCCCAGGGTGAGGCACTCCGAGACGAACCCGGCGATGTTGCGCTCTCCGAGATTGAGGACCGCAATCACCTGACGGCCGGGAAGCTCTCCGACCGCGTACCGAGGCGGCAGGCCGGCGGCCGATCGCCGGATGCCGACCTCGGGACCGAAATCGATGGTCAGACGGTAGAGCGGCTTCCGGGCGCGCGGAAATTCCTCCGCGTCGACGATCGTGCCGACACGGATCTCCACGCACTCGAAGTCGCTCCAGTCGATGGTCTCTTCGCTCAACTCGTCGGCGTCCTCAACTCGTCGGCGCTTCGGCCGCGACGCCGGCGAAGTCGCCGGCCCGGATGATCGAGATGCTCGACGGGTCGATGTGCTCCTGCATGGCGCTCAGGATCTGGTCCGAGGTCAGCGCTTCGACGGCCCGCTCCAGCTCCGTCGCGTACTCGTAGGTGCGGTCGATGAACAGCTGCCCGTTGAGCTGTCCGGCCACCGAGCCGTCGTTCGCGCGGCTGTTCTGCTGGCGGTCGAGCCAGCCCTGCTTGGCTGCCGCGATCTCCTCCTCTGTGAAGCCCTCGCGCAGCACCTGGTCGAGCACGTCGCGGAAGGCGGTCACGACGGCGTTCGCGTTCTCGGGCGCGAAGATCGCGTAGGTCAGGAAGATGCCGGAGTCGTCCAGCGCTCCCGCGCCGAACTGCGATCCGACGCCGTAGGAGAGTCCTTCCTCCTGCCGGATCCGCTCGGCCAGCCGCGAGTTGAGGAAACCGCCGCCCAGCATGTAGTTGCCGAGCACCATCGCCGGATAGTCCTCGTCCGTGTCCTTCATCTGGACCGGTTGGGCGGCAACCATCATCGCGTTCGTCTTGTCGGGCGTCTCGATGTCCTCGTTCACGGCCTCGACCGGACGGTACGGATCCTCGATCCGCACATATTCGGTCGACGAGCTCCAGGAGCCGAACAGCTCATCGACGAGGGCCCGCATCTCCTCCGGATCGAAGTCCCCGACGAGGCTCATCGTGCCGTTCTGCGCACCGTAGAAATCTTCCCAGAAGGCCCGCACCTCGTCGAGCGTCACGGCCTCGAGGCGCTCCTTCTGCTCCTCGAGCGTCGG
>CAZOEX010000004.1:0-28251 GCA_964578925.1 uncultured Gemmatimonadota bacterium
ACGTGGGTGATACGCACGGCGGAGTCGGTCGTGTTCACGGACTGTCCCCCGGGGCCGGACGAACGGAACACGTCGATCTTGAGGTCCCCGGGATCGATCTGCACATCGACTTCCTCGGCCTCGGGCAGCACGGCCACGCTGGCCGCTGAGGTGTGAATCCGCCCGGAGCTCTCCGTGACGGGGACGCGCTGCACGCGATGCACGCCGGACTCGTACCGCAGGCGGCCGTAGGCGTCCCGGCCCCGGACCGTGAAGATCACTTCCTTCAGTCCGTCCAGCGCGCCCGGGCTGCTCGAGGCCACCTCCACCGTCCAGCCGCGCCGGTCTGCGTAGCGGGCGTACATGCGAAAGAGGTCGGCCGCGAAGAGCGCCGCCTCGTCACCCCCGGTCCCGGCACGGATCTCGACCACGGCTGGACGATCGTCCAGCGGGTCGCGCGGCACCAGCAGCCGCCGCAGTCGGGTGAAGAGGCGCTCCGCCCGCTCGCTCAGCTCGGAGACCTCTGCGCGGGCCAGCTCGGCCAGTTCCCCGGATTCCTCCTCCACCATCTGCTCCGCCTGCTCCAGCTCGTCGAGCAGATGCAGATACTCCGCCCCGGCCTCCGCCAGGGGTCCGAGATCGGAGTGCTCCTGCGCGACGCGGCGGAGCAGGTCGGGGTCTTCCAGGGTGTCGGGGTCGGCCATGCGGCGGGCCAACTCGTCGTGGCGCTGTACGGCCGCCCGAACACGGTCCGCGAGGGCCCGAAAGTCAGTGGTCACGGCCGGTCGATCGCGGGCGCCCGTCGAGAGACGCCGCCTCGCTCAGTCGTCGCTTTCGTCGGCCGGCTCTTCCGTGCCCTCCCGGGCGGCTCCGACCGGCTGGGGAGTCGATTCCTCGTCGGCGGACGCCTCGTCTTCGGCCGACGTTTCGACGGAGACCCCATCCTCCGCCCCGGCATGGACCTCCGCCGCGGCATCGTCCTCGACGGCCTCCGCTTCTGCGGCTTCGGCGGATGCGTCGGTGCCGCTTTCTTCCTCGGTCTCGGAATCGTCCTCCGTCGACCCGTACTTGCGGCGGAAACGCTCGACGCGGCCTGCCGTATCGACGAGCTTCTGGCGGCCCGTGTAGAAGGGGTGACAGTGCGAGCAGATCTCGACGTGGATCTCCTCCACCGTCGCGTACGTCTCGGTCACCCGGCCGCAGGCGCAGGTGATCTTCGAGGGCATGTATTCGGGGTGAATCCCGGGTTTCATCGGTCTACTCCGGATGCGGTGCTCACGGCGGCGCCCGAGGCGCCGCTCCGATTCGGCGACAGCAGTTCATAATGGCCGCACTGCCCGGTTCCGTCAACCAGCGCTCCGCCGGTGGGACGAGCGGCCGCCCGCTCGCGCGGGCGGCGTACGTGACGGTGCGTGCGTTGCACGAAGGAGGCTGGACCACGACATTGCCCTCGTTGAACTTCAGCGTGAGGGTACACCCTCCCTCCGCGGTGGACTTTCCGGGGCCAGCAGCGAAGGTACGGACCGCATGAACAACCGCAGAACGATCGTTGCCATGGGCGCCGTGGCCTTCGGCCTCGTGGCGTTCGCCGCCGGATGCAGCGACGACTCGACATCGGGACCGATGTTCGGCGACATTACCTTCACGCCGTCGTTCGAGAACATCGGCTCGGACCGCTCGATCGAGTTGACCGTCCGCAACGAGAGCTCGACCGATTTCGGACCCGTGCTTCTCGGCGTCGACGCCATCAAGCGTACGACGAGTCCCGACTCGCTCTGCAGCACGATCTTCACCGACGTCGCTCCGGGTTCCATCCCCTCGCTCGCGCCCGACGAGGAAGACGTCGTGGAAGTCTCCTTCGATACGCAGAACGTCGACCTCGTGGACTGCCCCGTCGGTCAGTACGACGCCGATGTTTTCGCCGCGATCAGCGGCACGATTCTCGGCGGGGCGACGATCCGCTTCGACTGGAACGGCCCGCAATCCTGAGACGCACGGCCAGCTCCGGTGCCCAGCCGGCCGGTGCGCTTACGACGCCGGCGTGGCCGGGGGCACCTCCGCCCGTCCCAGGGTGTTCGCGTCGGTCCCGAACCAGAACGCTCGCTCGTCCGGATCGAAGTACATGTGGCGAACCGCGCCCGCTCCGCTCGGGATCGGCGTGACCGACATCGTGCTCTCGGTGGCCGGATCGAATCCCACGAACCGGTTCGGCGACGGGCCGGTCTCCACGTACCAGAGACGCCCGACGTCGTCGATCCCCATGGCGTAGGGCCGGCTGGACTCGCCGGCCGGAGCGTCCCACGTCTCGAACTCTCCGTCCTGCGTCATCCGGCCGAGCTCGCCACGAGAGAAATCGACGTACCAGATGCGATCGTCGGAGTCGATGGCGATGCGGCGCGGACGACTCTGCTCGAACGGGACCGGGAACTCTTTGAGCTCCAGCGTCTCAGGGTCGATCGTGCCGACCTTTCCGGCCGCGAGCTCGACGAACCAGGGTCGGCCCTCGGAGTCTACCTCGATGCCGTACGGACGCGCGTTCGGCGTCGGCACCTCCACCAGGTCGACGGCTCGCGTGTCCATGTCCACCCGTCCGACGAAGTTCCCGCCCTGCACGGTGAACCAGATCACGCCGCCGGGGCCGAACACGAGGGTGTGCGGGTCCCGCGCCGCGTCGTCGGGCATCGGGATTCGCTCGATCTGCCCGGTCTCGGGATCGAGGATCCCGATGTGGGCCGCCCGGTTGCCGGCGAACCAGACCTTTCCGTCGTCCGCGACGATCAGGTTGTGCGGTCCCGTGCCCTCGCCCAGCTCGAAGCGGGTGAACTCCTCGGTCGCCGGGTCGAAGACCGCGGCGTAGTCCGATCGCTGCCCGACGAACCAGACCCGTCCGTCGGGCGCGACGTACGGATCGCGCGGTCGGCTCTCGGACCAGGGCACGGTCCACTCTTCCACCTCCACCGTCCGGACCTGCGACTGCGCGAGGGCTTGCGCCGGAAGGGCGGGGACGAGGGCGAGAGACGCGAGGGCGAGTAGAGACGAAACGGTACCGATCTTCATGGTCCGGTCCTCCGGGTGACGGTCGATCTCGTGCGGACGGCGTCTCATGCGGGCCGGGGCCGCGGCGGATCCGCAACCGGGCCTCTCATTCATACCGGAGCGCGTCCATGGGGTTCACTCGTACGGCCCGCCGCGCCGGGACGAGGCTGGCGAGAGCCGTCACCGCCAGCAGCAGGCCGCCCACCGCGGCGTAGGTCAACGGATCGGTCGAACTCACGCCGGTCACCAGGCTGGCCGTGAGTCGCGCCAGGGCCAGCGAGCCAACGAGCCCGACGGCGAGGCCGATCAGCCCCAGGCGGACGCCGCGCCCGACCACGAAGCGGATGATTCGTGGATGGGGAGCGCCGAGCGCCAGGTGCAGGCCGATCTCGCGCGTCCGCTGTCGCACCATCGACGAAACCACGCCGTAGACGCCGATCGCGGCCAGCACCAGGGCGATGAACGCGAACGCGCCGATCAGCGTCGCTCCGAAGCGAATCGAGGCCGTGGCGTCGCGAACGTAGTCGCTCATGGGACGGACCGCGCTCAGCGGGAGGTCCGGGTCGAGGGCGCGCACGACCTCCCGCATCGGCGCCGCGAGCCGCTCCGGCGGAACGCCGCGGGAGCGGACGACGACGGTCATCGACGCGAAGGCGCCCCGCGTGGCGTGCGGGAAGAAGATCGTCTCGCGGGTCAGCTTCGTCGGATCCTCCAGGTGGATCGGCTCCACGACGCCGACCACCTGGAACGCCCGCGGCCGGCCACCGGTCTCCGCGTAGAGTTTCCTGCCGATCGGCGACTCGCCGGGCCAGGCCTGCGCCGCGAGCTGCCGGTCGACGACCACGACGTGCCGGCGCTCGTGCTCCTCGGCCGCCGAGAAGGGCCGGCCCGCGACGAAGCGGAGCCCGAGCGCATCGAAGGTGCCGGGACGCACCATCTGGTAGTTCGCCTCTCGTCCGAGCGACTCGCCGGGCACCGGCTCCTCCACCTGGTACGGCGACGTCCAGAACTGTCCGCTCAGCGGCAGCACGGTCGTCGCCCCGATGGCCGCGACCTCGTCCAGCGCCAGGGCAGAGCGGCGCAGCTCCTCGTGGAACTTCTGGCGAGCCGCCACGTCGTCGTACCGGGCCTGCGGCAGGGTGAGCCCGAAGGTGAGCACCGAGTCGGGGCGGAAGCCGAGGTCCGCACTCTCGACGCTCTCGAGACTCCGAAACATCAGGCCGGCGCCGACCAGGAGGATCATCGCCAGCGCCACCTCGCCCACCACGAGGGCGCTTCGGAAGGTCCGGCGGCGGCGGTCCGCGGTGTGGACCCCCCGATCATTGAGGCTCCCGTGCAGATCGGACTGGGACGCCTGCAGCGCGGGAAAGGAACCGAACAGCAGCGCCGACAGCACCGCCAACCCGGCGGTGAACAGCAGAGCGCCCCCGTCGATCGGAACGGTATCGAGGCGCGGCAGGCTGGCCGGGCGCATGGCCAGCAGGAGGTCGATGCCCCACCGCGCGACGAGAAGTCCCGCCAGTCCGCCGACCGCCGCCAGCATGAGGCTCTCGGTCATGAGCTGGCGGAGGATTCGTCGGCGGGCGCCGCCGACGGCCGCGCGAATCGCGATCTCGCGTTCACGGCCCATGGCCTGGACCAGCAGAAGGTTCGCCACGTTGGCGCAGGCGATCAGCAGCACGATCCCGACGGCGGCGAAGAGGCCGAGAAGGATCGGGCGAACGTGACCCACGATCGCCGCCCGCATCGGCGTCACGGTGATGCGGATGTCGGCGAGTCGGTAGTAGTCGTACGTCTCCCGCTGCCAGGCGGCCACGGCGTCGGCCTGGCGCTGCGCTTCCTCGAGGGAGACGCCCGGAAGCATGCGCGCGATGATCCGACGGTTCGCGTTCGGGCTGTTGCGCGGCACCGACCGGTAATCGAAGTCGGTCGGGGTCCAGGCGTCGATGTCCGTGGACATCCCGGAGTTGGCGGGCATGTGCAGCTTGAACTCACGAGGCAGGACGCCCACGACGCGCACCGGCTCGTCGTTCAACACGAGGGTGCTGCCGACCGCGCCCCGTTCTCCTCCGAACCGTCGCTGCCAGAGGCCGTGGCTGATCACCACCGGCCGCGCGCCCTCCGGGTCCGAGCGGTCGGCGTGGGACTCCGAGTAGGCTCCCTGATCGGATTCCGGCGCCTCGCCGTCCGCCGGCACGAAGGTCCGACCGAGCGCCGCATCGGTACCGAGCACGTCGAAGAAGTTCGCCGTCACGCGCGCGACACGCACGACCTCGGGGGGGCCGTCGCCGGTCAGGTTCTCCTCGGCCGTCCGGTCGGTCGCCGCGATCGCCTCGAATACGTTGACCTGTTCCCGCAGGTCGATCACGTCGGCCGGCGGAACGGGAGCGCCGACGAAGTCCGTGCGGCCGATGTCGTGGCGAATCAGCACGAGGCGGTCCGGCGCCTCGTACGGCAACGGCTGGAGAAGGACCCGGTTCACGACGCTGAAGATGGCCGTGCCCGCACCGATGCCGAGCCCCAGCGTCAGCACGACGACGGCGGTGAACGCCGGGTGCTTGATCAGAAAGCGCGATCCGAACTTGATGTCCTGCAGCCAGCTCATCCAGGCGTCCCTTTCCCCTCCCGACACTTCCTGCCCCGGGTAGACGGAGCAACCTCCGTGCCCGTTCGTCGAAAACCCGCAGATCTTGTCAGCACAGCGTTTACGGCGTCTCGCAAGCTCGCATCCGACACACCGGCCGTCCGATTGCGAAACACCCGTCCCGAATCCGGACGCTCAGCCGATCCGCATCAGCTCGCTGTACGAGCGAAGGTACCGGAGCGCCGTGGCCCGATCCCCCTCGCGTTCGTACAGCCGCGAGAGGTTGTAGTAGGCGTCGGCGAGCAGCGGGTCGCCTTCGATCGCCGCAAGATACCATTCGCGCGCTTCCTCGACCTCACCCCGGTCCTCGAGCGCCACGCCCAGGTTGTACGCCGCCGTGGGATGGTGCGGCTCGGCCGCGAGCGCGCGGCGGTACTCGGCTTCCGCCGCCCGCGTCTCGCCCCTCTCGTGCAGCAGCCAGCCGAGATTCACGGCCGCGTCGGCCAGCTCCGGATCCCCTTCCAGCGCTTGCCGGAAGGCGATCTCCGCCTGCGTCGGTTCCTCGTCCTGGAGCGCGCATCCCAGCTCGTACCAGTCCTCGGGTCGGGGGGACCGCTCCTCTCCCTGTCGCCGCGGCCGGCGCCGCGAGATCTCGGCGACCGGTTCGTCCGGACCCGGCGACGCCTCCTCGAGGCGCATCCGAGTCTGGCCGCTCTCGACATCCCAGGCCAGCTCGTCGTCCACGGCCACGACCTCGCCCGTATCCGATGTGATACGGAGGGCGGTAAGCGGACGATTCGGCGGTAGCTGGCGGCCGAGCGACCGGATCGACCGGAGCAGCCGGCGCGCCGTGATACCGGACTCCTCGAGCGTCACGGCGGTTCGAAGCAGGACGAGATCTCGAAAGCCGAAGGAGTACCTGGCCCCCGGCGCGCGCTCCGGATCGAGCTCGGCCGAGCGCGCGAGGCGCCGGACGCGGGCGGGCGAGATTCCCAGCAGGTCGGCGACCTCCGTCGTCGAGTAGGTGCTCACGTGGCGAAAGCCTCCCGGGGAGCCGGCGAAAGCAGCAGTTCCTTACTCCGACGCGGCCTTGCGCCCCGCCTTCTTCGATTTCTTCGAACCGGCCGGCTTCGCCGGCTTCCGGTCTTCCGTCTCCTCGCCCTGCTTGCCCTCGCCGAGGCTGGCCTTCAGGGCGTCCATCAGGTCGATGATCTTGCCCTCCGGCTCGACCTCCGGCGCAGCCGTGATCTCCTCACCCTCGATCTTCTTCTCGATCAGGGCCATGATCCGCTCGTGTACTGTGTCCTCGAACTGGTCGGGCTCGAACTCGTCCACCGAGGCCTGCTCGATGAGCTGTACCGCGAGGTCGAGCTCCGCGTCCTTCACTTCGGCCTCGCCCACCGGGACCTCGTCGAAGGACCGCAACTCCTTCGGATAGTAGAGCTGTTCGAGGAGCAGACCCTCTTCCATCGGACGCACGAGGACGATGTACTCCTTCCCGCGTGCGGCGTAGCGACCCAGCGCCGCCCGCCCGGTCTTGCGCAGCGCCGCGCTGAGCAGACGGTAGGCGCGCTCACCGCCCTTGTCCGGTCCGAGGTAGTAGGCCTTGTTCAGCCACAGTCGCTCGACCTCGTCGAACGGGATGAACTCGACGATGTCGATCGCGTTGGACGACTGGGCGTCCAGCACCTTGAGCTCGTCGGGCTCGAAGAGGACGAACTGGTCCTTGGCGAACTCGTATCCCTTCACCAGCTCGTCGCGCTCGACGAGCCGCTCTTCCTTCGGATCCCAGTATTTCTGCTTCACCCGGGAACCGGAGGAAGGGGAGATCCAGTTGAAGCGGATCTTGCTCGTGTTGTCGGCGGTCGAATAGAGCTTCACCGGGACCGACACGAGTCCGAAGGACACGGTGGCGGACCCCATCGATCGTGCGCTCATGTCATCACGCTCCTGCACGGGCTGAGTTGCTGCCGTCGAATCCTTATCCCGGGGCCCGGGCGCCACGGCCCGCGGAACCCCGGCGAACCCCCGGAATCTAGCTTCGTCGCCGGATCAGGGAAAAGTCGCGGTCGGAGTGGCCGGCTCGCGGGTTGCGGCGACGATTCCTAAGATCCCCCTTTCTCCTGCAATCTTCGCGGAGGATCGAGTGACCGACACCGACCGCCTGCGGCGGTATCGTGAGAAGCGCCGGCCCGGACGGACCCCCGAGCCGGGTGTCGAGGCCGGGGCGGAGGGTGCCTCCGAGGGCGGCGCCGGCGGAGGCCTCTTCGTGATTCATCAGCACGACGCCTCGCGCATGCACTGGGACCTGCGCCTCGAATTCGAGGGCTCGCTGCTCTCCTGGGCCGTGCCGAAGGGCCCCTCGCTCGATCCCGCCGAGAAGCGCCTGGCCGTGCACGTCGAGGACCATCCGCTCGAGTACGTCGACTTCGAGGACGTCATCCCCGCGGGCAACTACGGCGCGGGTCCGATGATCATCTGGGATCGCGGCGACTGGGTGGCGCTCGAAGATGCGGCGGCCGGCCTCGAATCGGGAAAGCTGCTGTTCGAGTTGCGGGGCTACAAGCTCCGGGGCGTCTGGACCCTCGTGAAGATCAAGCGGGCCGAGAACGAGTGGCTCCTGATTCGCGAGACGAAACACATGACCCGGGCCGAACGGGCCGGTGCGGCGGAGGCGGACGCGGCCGTGCCCCGGGCGTCGGTGCTCAGCGGCCTGACCGTCGAGGAGCTGGCAGCCGGCATCGACCGCTCCCGCGAGTTGGCCGAGCGCGCAGCCGAGGCGGGCGCCACCCCCCGCTCCGTTCGCGCGGAGCGCATCGGCTTGATGCTGGCCCGGGCCGTGGACGAGCCGTTCAGCCATCCCGACTGGCTCTTCGAGCCCAAGCTGGACGGCTACCGGATGCTGGCCGCCCGCACCGGTCCCGCGGTCCGGTTGCTAACCCGCAACGGCAACGACGCGACGCGGGCGTTCCCGGAGCTGGCCCGGGCGCTCAAGGCGCTGCCGGTGTCGGACTTCGTGCTCGACGGCGAGGTCGTGATGCACGACGCCGCCGGCCGGCCGAGCTTTCAGCGCCTCCAGCAGCGCGCTCGCCTGCGCCGCCCGCTCGACGTGAAGCGCGCGTCGCTCCGCCAGCCGGCCACCTTCTACGCCTTCGACCTGCCGGGCGTGAGCGGCCACGACCTCCGGAAGCTGGGGATCGAGGAGCGCAAGGCCATCCTCCGCGAGCTGCTCCCTCCGGTCGGACCTCTGCGCTACGTGGACCATTTCGTCGAACAGGGCGAGGAGCTCTACGAGCGGGTCGTGGCGCTCGGGCTGGAGGGCATCGTCGGAAAGCGACGTGCGAGCCCGTACCGGAAGGGCCGCTCGGACGCCTGGCGTAAGATCCGGGCCGACCGCACGGCGGACCTCGTCATCGTCGGCTTCACCGAGCCCGGAGGCAGCCGGGCGGGCTTCGGGGCTCTCCACCTCGCCGGCTACGACGGGGAGGCGCTCCGCTACGCCGGTCGGGTCGGTACCGGGTTCTCCGACGCGCAGCTTCGCGAATTGCGCGACCGACTGGACGGTCTCCTGCGCGACGAAGCGCCCGCCGAGGGAGCTCCCGAGGACGAAGCCACTTCCTGGGTCGAGCCCGAGTTCGCGGCGGAGGTCCGGTTCCTCGAGCCGACCGACGACGGACTCCTGCGGCACCCCGTCTTCGTGCGATTGCGCGAAGACAAGCCGCCGGAGGAGTGCCGCCTCCCCGCGGCCGAGCGAGACGTCGACGCAGCCGACGACCGCAGCTTCGAAGAGGACCGGGCGGCCGACGACGGTGGCTCCGCCGACTCGGTCGCTCCTCCCCTGCCCGCGCTGTCGAACCCGGACAAGGTCTTCTGGCCCGACGAGGGGTACACGAAACGCGACCTGTACGAGTACTATCGGACGGTGGCCCCGTGGCTGCTTCCCTACCTGGCCGACCGTCCGCTCGTCCTCACCCGCTATCCGGACGGCATCGAAGGCAAGTCGTTCTACCAGAAGAACGCACCCGTCTCGACACCCGAATGGATCCGAACGGTGAACGTCGCGAGCGAGAGCTCCGAGACCTCGATCGACTACTTCGTGTGCGACGACGAGGCCTCGCTCCTCCATCTCGCCAACCTCGGCTCGATTCCCCTGCACATCTGGGCCAGCCGGGTCGGCAGCCTGGGGCGGCCCGACTGGTGCATCCTCGATCTCGACCCCAAGGGCGCGCCGTTCGCCGACGTGATCGAGATCGCGCGCCGACTCCATCGACTGTGCGAGGAGATCGAGCTGCCGAATTTCGTGAAGACGAGCGGTTCGAGCGGGTTGCACGTCCTCGTTCCGCTCGGGCGCGCCTTCACCTACGAGCAGTCGCGCACCCTGGGCGAGCTGCTGGCCCGCATCGTGGTCGAGGAGCTCCCCGGGCGAGCGACGGTCACCCGCTCGGTACAGGACCGAGAGGGCAGGGTCTACGTGGACTACCTTCAGAACCGTCGCGGACAGTTGCTCGCCGCGCCCTACAGCCTGCGGCCCGTGCCCGGAGCGCTGGTCTCGGCTCCGCTGCGCTGGCGGGAGGTGACCGGCGAGCTCCGTCTCGACCGGTTCACGATCCGCTCGATGCCGCGTCGCCTGGCGCAGATGAAGGACGATCCGCTGCTGGAGGTCCTCGAGCCCGCCCCCGACCTGCACGGCGCCCTCGGCCGGCTCGCCGCGCGGATGGCGGACCATTAGGGTCATCGCATGGAGATCCGAGCGGGCACGAGCGGCTTCAGCTACAAGGAATGGAAGGGCGCCTTCTACCCGGAGGGACTGGCTTCGGACGAGATGCTCTCCTTCTACGCCGAACGCCTGCCGGCCGTCGAGATCAACAACACCTTCTACCGAATGCCGAAGCCGGACGTGCTGGACGGCTGGGCCGCCCAAACGGGAGACGACTTTCGCTTCGTCCTGAAGGCGTCCCGGCGGATCACGCACTTCAAACGGCTGAAGGACGTCGACGAAGCGGTGGAGTACTTCCTCCGCACGGCCGTGCAGCTCGGCCATCGGCTGGGCGCGGTTCTCTTCCAGCTCCCGCCGAACTTCAAGAAGGACGTCGACCGGCTCGCCGCGTTTCTCGACCTGCTCGGCGACCCGGCTCGCACGGCGTTCGAGTTCCGCCATCCGTCGTGGCACGAGGCGGACGCGATCGAGCTCCTGGCAGAGCGCGGGGCCGCGCTCTGCATCGCCGACACCGAGGAGACGGCCGGCGAGATCGTACGCACGGGGCCGCTCGGCTATCTGCGGCTACGGCGCACCGATTATACGCCGGACGATCTGTCGCGATGGGCGGACGCGGTGACGAGCGCGGGATGGGAGAGGGCGTTCGTCTTCTTCAAGCACGAGGACGACGCGACGGGGCCGCGCCTCGCCCGCGAGTTCATGACGCGGGTCGCCGGCGATTGAGCGAGGCGCTCCGGCAGCGCGCCGGGCGGTGCGCATCTCGCGCTCGAGGTCCGGACGTGTAATGTTCCGCCCGGTCGGACGGTGGTCCGCTCCACCGGCGCTCCGCACCCGGACACGCAAGGAGGAGAAGGCGATGGCGAAACACGTATTCGAGGTGAAGAAGTACCGCGTCACGCTGGGGGATCATACGACGACGTGGGCGGGATGCGAGACGAAGGCGCGGGGCGTGGTCGCCTGCTTCGGCGAGCACCTGCGGCTGATCTTCTACTTCCTGGGGGACGAGCAGGAGTATCCGGATCCGATCTGGAACGAGGACGGCCGCGTGGCCTGCGTCTTTCTGCCCTTCGACGTGCTGGCCCCCTTCGTCGACATGCTCCGAAACGAGAAGCCGGTCACGGCGAACATCGACACCGAGCAGCCGGGCGAGAGCTTCATCAACACCGGCGACGAACCGGTCGGTGAGGAAGAGCGGGGCGGAATCGGGAAGCGCTACCGCGACCGCTGAGCGCTCGTTTCTGGCCGGCTGCCCTACTCGTGGCGCATGGTCGCGGACGACGAGAGGGTGATGTCGCCCGGTCCGTCGTCGGACCCCGTGGCGAGGCGGATCACCGGCCCGATGAAGTTGAAGCTGTACGGGACCTGGACCGTCACGGTCATCGGGTCGCCGGTATCGCCTTCCCCGGCCGGCGTGATCGTCACGCAGTTGTCGCAGGGCACGTTGCCCCCGGCCAGGTAGGCTTCGGCCGTGGCGATGGCATCGGCACGGAACCCGATCGTCGTCCCGTCCGGCTCCGTCCGGTTGGGCAATACGACCTCGCGGGCACCCTCGCGCGCCGCGTTCACGACCACCTGCTGGATCTGATAGGCGCGGGCGAACTCCCAGATGCCGATGAGCATGAGCAGGAGCAGGGGCAACGCGATGGCGATCTCCGCCAGCGCCTGACCGCTCTCTCCATGCCGGGCCACGCGGCGCTCGAACCCACGCGCCCACCGTCTGATGGTCTTCACTTTATTCTCCAGCCTTCCCTGAAGTCAGCGCCGTGCCCGGGGGGGGTCGGGTGATACGTACCAATCTATGGCGGTGATCCCCACCAGCAATGTCGCTCCGTCTCGCATCCCGAATTCTCACTGCAAGCCCCGCGCCGGCGCCGAAATCTTGCGCGCCTTCCGCCCACATCCTGCTCCGTCCTCCGTTCGATCGAAGACTCGTCGTTTCGGTCCTTCGGCTCCGAAGGCCGCGAGGGATGTGCCACCCGATGGCGTCTAATTGATAGAATACTATATGTTAAAGAGTTATATCTATCCACCTAATGTAATTAATGCATGACGGCGGCCAGAGGTGTGGCGCCCGCGCATCGGTCGCAGGCTGCGCGAAGCGTTCAGGGCATCCGCGACAGCCCCGGCTCCACTTCGTCGGCCATCTCCGCCGCCACCGCCTCGGCCCGGCGCAGCACCCGAAGCGCGTTTTCGTTGTTGAGCTTCGCCAGCTCCGCCTCGGACCAACCCCGGCGGAGCAGCTCCGCGACCAGGCGCGGGTAGGTGGACGCGTCCTCCAGACCGGTCGGCGTGGAGCTGATCCCGTCGTAGTCGGCGCCGATGCCTACGTGGTCGATCCCCGCGACTTCCCGCACGTGTTCGATGTGATCCGCCACGTCCGCGATCGTCGCTTCCGGCCGGGGATTCGCCTCGCGGAACGATTCGTCCGCGGCGCGGATCTCCTCCTCGTCGGCTCCGCTGGCTTCCAGCGCGCTGCGAAGGCTGTCACGCCGAACCCCCCACCGGCGGAGAGGCTCCGAGACGAAGCTCGGCACGAAGGTCACCATCACGAGACCGCCGTTCTCCGGCATGCGCCGGAGGACGTCATCGGGCACGTTTCGCACGTGGTCGGTCAACGCGCGGGCCGAAGAATGCGAGAAGATGACGGGAGCCCGGGTCGCGTCGAGCGCGTCGTGCATCGTGGCGGGCGACACGTGGGAGAGATCGACGAGCATGCCCAGGCGGTTCATCTCGCGGATCACCTCTTCCCCGAAGGGCGTCAGCCCGCCGTGGCGCCTGTCGTCGGACGCGGCGTCGGCCCAGTCGAGGGTGACGTTGTGGGTAATCGTCATGTAGCGGGCGCCGAGGTCGTAGTAGGTGCGGAGGAGCGAGATCGAGTTGTCGATCGCGTGCCCCCCTTCGAGCCCGAGCATGGATGCGATTCGGCCCTCCTCCATCGTCTCCTCGACCTCGTCCGCCGACCCGACGAGCTCGAACTCCGGGTAGCGCTCGATCACCCGTCGAGCCACGTCGATCTGCTCGAGCTGAATGCGAACGTATCCGCTGTCGGCGATCTCGCCCGGGATGTACACGGACCAGAACTGGGCGCCGACGCCGCCGGCCTCGAGTCGCGACAGATCGGTGTGGCCCGGGGTCGGCTCCCGTAGATCGTACGCCGCGACGTCCAGGGGCGCCTCCGCGCGCCGGATCGCCCACGCGAGATCGTTGTGGCCGTCGAACACCGGATGCCTGTCCAGCGTCGCGCGGGCTTCCTCGAGCGCGGACTCGTCGTCCGGGTCCGCCTGCTGGGCTTCCAGCGCTGCCGGTGCCGCCACCAGCGAAACCAGGCCCGCCAGGGCCAGGACTTCCCACCGTCTCATCCATCCGTTCCCGCGACGCATCCATCCTCCGGATCTCGAATTCGGCTCATCTGCCGTCGCGTGCTCCGCGCGACACGTCCATCTGGACAGCAACCTCGCATCCGGACACCACCGGCGGCAAACTCCTCGCCTACGAACCCCGGCCGGCCGGAACAGTCCGACGGGACCGGAGTTCACAGTGAGACGAACCACGGCCAGCACGGCGGGACCGGGGCGATTCGGGATGAACTCCGGCCCTGGAGCCCGAACCGCTATCACGGAGGACGCATGCGACACGCGGGAATCGCCGGACTCGCTCTCCTGCTCTTGTTCTCTGCGGCGCCGGAGCTGCGTGCCCAGGGCACGTTCGGCGCACGTGCAGGTACGAGCGTCGCCACGCTGGACACCGACGCCGAATCGATCCTGGACGAAGACAACCGTTCCGGACCCGTATTCGGCGTCTTCTACAACCGCGGGCTCGGAACCTTCGGCTACCAGGTCGAAGTGTTGTACACGAAGCGGGGGACGGAGCTCGCCGGCGGAGGCTCGCTCGATCTCGCCTACGTCCAGATCCCGGCGCTCCTCAAGGTCGGCATCCCGACCGGCTTCCTGCAGCCCGGGCTGTTCGGCGGCCTGGCGCTCGCGGTGAATGTCGACTGCGACGTGGTCGAGGACGGACGGTCCGGCTGCGGAGACATCGCCGGATTCGACGTGAACGACGTGGACTGGAACGCCGTGGCCGGCGCCGACTTGAGATTGTCTTTCGCCATGCTCAGCCTGTGGGCCGACGGCCGCTACTACGTGGGGCTCTCCGACGTGGGCGACTTCGAGGACATTCTCGAGGACGTGAAAAACCGATCCTGGGAGTTCACGGCGGGTGTGGGAATCCCGCTGCCCTGACGGGCCTCTCGACGGGCATCACCGCTCCATCTCGATCGCTACGTCGGGGTGGGTGAAGTGGAGGAGGACCCGCGGCGTGCGTCCGCTCAGCGCGGTCACCGCGTCGCGGTAGACGTCGGCCTGCACCCGGTAGTCGGCGGCGACCTCGGCCGCCCCGTCCGCACCGATCTGGTGGGTCTTGAAGTCGATCACCCAGGACTCCGGCCCGGGTCGATAGAGGTCGATCGCCCCCGTGCGCCAGGGTCGCGCGGAGAGAACCAGGAAGCGCAGCTCGCGGTGATGCTCGCCCTTGACGTACCACTTCCACCTGTCGCCGGTGACGACGCGCTCGATCTCCGCCTCCAGGGCCCGCCGATAGGGCGTGCCGGGCTCCAGCAGCTCTTCGGCCCCCGGCGGGGCGTCCACGTCGGCCAGCGTCTCGTTCAGCAGCCGTGACAACTCCCCCACCGCGTCGATCCGCTCGAGTACGCCGTGAATCAACGTTCCGCGCAACGCGGCCGGAACCTCCGCCTCGTCGCCCGACCGTGGAGCGAATCGCCACGCCTCCTCGACACCGTGCAGATAGCGTAGTCGCCAGGCGGCTTCGTCGGCGGCCCGGAGCTGCAGCTCGGTGGCCGACGTGATTCGGCGTTCGTCGGGCGTGTCGACCGGCTCCGCCAGTGTCGCCAGCTCACCGGGCGCCAGGTCGTCCAACCAATCCAGCGCGACCCGCACCGGCTCGATCGTGCCCTGCTCTGGATCGGGCTCCCGGTAGACGACCGCCTGCAGCTCGTCCCCGGTCTCCGACTCCGACGGCCACCGGGGGGACGCGTGGCGGAAGATGTCGAGCTGTCCGGAGTCCTCGGCTCCGAACGCCTCGATCTGCCCCCCGGTGCGCGTGACGGGATCGTCCGCCCTCGCCCTGGGTCGTGCCCGACGGACGCCCGGCGGAGAATCCTCCCGGACCACGTGGGGAGACGCGACGTCGCCGAGGGCCGGCCGGAGGTGCTCCATGTAGCCGCGTTCGACATCGGGCGCGCTGACGACGAGCCGATCACGAGCGCGGGTCAGGGCCACGTAGAGGAGTCGCGCCTCTTCGGCTCGCTCGGCAGCCAGGGCCCGGGCCGCGATCCACCGCTCGCGCGGGCCGCGCTCGCTCTTGCCGGACATCAGGGCGGGACCGAGACGCGGATCGGTCAGATAGCTGTTCCCCAACCGGTCCCAGTCGCCCTCGCCCGCCCGAACCAGGAAGACGATCGGCCACTCCAGCCCCTTGGCCGTGTGGATCGTCTGGAGGGTCACGACATCGTCGGCCGCGCTGTGAAGCGGCGCCTGGGGCAGTCCGAGATCCTGCTCTCCCCAGCGATCCCAGAGGTCGAGGAAGCTCCCGAGCGGCAGCCTCCGGTACTCGTCCAGGAGGCTGGTGAACCTCTCGATCGCGGCGAGTGCCTCCGCGGAGCCGGGGCGCAGAAGGAGATGAAGGCGATAGCCGGTACGGCGAACCACCTTCTCCAGCAGCTCCGCCGCGTCCGCCCGATCCACGAGCTCCTTCCCTTCGTCGAGCACGGCGAGACCGCGCGCCAGCGCCTCGCGCTCGATCGCCGCGATGTCGGGATGCTCCGGGGCGGAAAACCACTCCACCTCACCCCGTTCCGCACGGCGCAGGAATCGGCCCGCCTGGCGCAGGAGAGAGCCGCCGCCCGAGGCCCGATCGAGCCGGATGCGGGCGAGGACCTCGTCCCGCAGGCCGACGAAAGGAGAGCGCAGGTAGGCCGCCGCGTGATAGTCGTCCTCCGGATCGACCACGAGCCGGAGCACGGTCACCAGGTCGAGCACCTCCTGTCGTTCGGCCAGGCCGAGGCTGGCGGCGTTGTAGACGGCGATCTCCGCCTCCTGCAACGCGCGATCCACGGCCTCCAGCCCGCGGCGGGTCCGACAGAGCACCGCGATGTCCGATTTCCGGACCGGCCGCTGCGCCTCCACGTCGCCCTCGTCCGGCACCCGACCCTCGTCCAGGAGCTGGCGGATCCTCGACACGACGAGACGCGCCTCGAGCTGGTGGCGTTCCGGCGCCCGCCCGTTCACCGAGCAGTCGAGCCAGTCGACCCCCTGCCCGACCCCGGCGGAGCGGTGCGCCGAGAGCGGGCTGTAGGGGATCCGGAGACCCGGGTCGAGGGATTCGAGCGCTTCCCCGCTCGACTCGATGGCGGAGGCGGCGGCGCGATTGACGAAGGCGACGACCCCCGGCTGGGTCCGGAAGTTCCGCGTGAGCCGAAGCGGCTCTCCGTCGCCGCACAGCCGCTCCCGAACCTCGTTCCAGACGCGCAGATCGGCCCCGCGGAACCTGTAGATGCTCTGCTTGGGGTCGCCGACGAGCAGGAGCCGTGGCGCTCCGTCCGCGTCCCCGCCGCGCGGATCATCCAGGCCAGCCAGCGCGAAGGCGATGTCACGCTGCGCGCCGTCCGTGTCCTGGAATTCGTCGATGATCAGGATCCGGAGCCCGCGGCGGATCGCTTCCAGCGCCGGGCGATGCTCGGGCCGGGTGAGGAGCCGTCGCACGTCGAGAATCAGGCTGTCGTAGTCGCGAACGTTCTCCTCCTCCAGCCATCCCAGCCAGCTGCGGACCGAACGCCGGGCCAGCTCGTAGAGCGTGTCGGCCATCGCCAGGCTGTCGACGTCTCCCGGCGGCAGCGTTTCGCCGAGCTCCCGCTCCGCCAGATCGACCAGCCTCGACCGGTCGAGCCGAACGCCGCCGTCCCCGTCCCGCTCTTCGGTGAGCCACGGCTCGTACTGCTCGCGATGCCACCGGACCTCGCGGACCACGGACTCGATCACCCCGATGAGGCCGGGCGCGTACTGCACCGAGTAGAGGCCGAAGCGCTCGAGGAGGCGATCGACCGCTTCGTCGCCTTCGCGGACCACGTCCATCACCTCGCCGCGGATGATCTCGTGAAGGCGCAACACGGACTCGCGCTCGTCGAGGATCCGGAAGGTCGGATCGATACCGAGCCGAAGCGAATGATCGCGCAACAGACCGGCGCAGAAGCCGTGGATCGTTCCGACCGAGGCCCGGTCGATCTCCCAGCGGAGCTCGCCGGCCCGGTCGGACGCCTCGATCCGCTGCCGCAGCCCCTCCTTCAACTCGCAGGCGGCTTTCTCGGTGAAGGTGATCGCCGCGATCTCGTCGAGCCGGCAGGGATTCGGGCACGGGGGAATCGGCGTCCCGTCCGGACCGGGACCGATGTCCAGGCCGAGCATCCAGCCGATCTTGCCGATCACCGTCCGGGTCTTTCCGGTTCCCGCGTTGGCCGACAGGAGAGCGTGATCGCGCTCCGACAGGACCCTGACCTGCTCCTCCGTCCAGCGGAATTCAGCCATGGTCTGGCGTCTCGGCCGGGTTGTCGAACCTGTGGCCCGCGGAGATGCCGGCCGTCGTCCGGGTCAGCTCCGGACCGGGCTGCCAGGGCGCGGGGGGATGGTTGGAGGCGGCCTGCACGGGTTCGAAGAGCCCGGCACGGACCCGGGCCGGAATGGAGAGCGCGAACTTCAGCACCGCGTCGACGCGGTCCGCCGGAAGGCCGGACCGCGATCCCCTGCCGGGCTCGAGGACGGAGAGGAAGAGGCCCTCCTCCGGGCGCTCGCCCATGAGGAGCTCCCAGGCGCGCATGTACAGGGCCGACTGCAGGAGCGCCCCGTCGTCGTAGCCGGCCGTCTTCGGCGTCGCTTTCCGCTTGTAGTCGACGACGCGAACGCCGCCCTCTCCGCCGTTCAACCGGTCGACGCGATCGATCCGTCCGGCGAGCCGAAGCTCCGCCGGACGCCCGAGCAGATCGGTGCCCGTCAGCCGCACCGGATCGCTCTCGTCGCGCCCGAACGACAGCTCGACGGCGATCGGGCGGGCGTTCTTCCTGGCCAGTTGCTCGAAGTCCCAGGCCACGAACTCTGCGATCGCGTCCTCGAGATGCCCGCGGGTGAGACGCCAGAGCGACGGAAGCCCGAGCCAGAGCTCCGCCTCGCGTTCCAGGCGACCGAGCACGTCGGCGCACACGTCTGCGAGCCGTGTCGGCCCTTTCTCGAAGGCGTCCGGCGAGGCGTCGAGCAGCCGCCGATGCAGCTCCTCGAGTACCGCGTGGATCACGCTCCCGGACGCTAGCGGCGTCGTTTCCTCCTCGGCTTCCTCGCGTCCCTCGATCCGCAGGACCCGGGAGAGCAGGAAGTCGAAGGGACGCCGGGCGTACTGCTCGAGCTGGCTCGCCGACCAGACGCGGTCGGGCCCGAACCGCTCCCGTAGAATCGCCAGCACGGCCGGGTCCCGTACACGACCGCCCCATGCGTGCGCCCGCTCGGCGATCGGTCGATCGCGTCCCAACAGCGGCGAATCCTCGAGCCCGAGCCGGCGAGCGAGATCCGTCGTCCCGTCGAGCGCGCCGGAGCGCAGTTCGTCGGCGAAGGCTCCGAGAACGGCATGTTGCACGGCATGGACGTCGGCCACGGCGAGTTCGCGACGATCGTCGCCTCGTCGGAGCCGCCGCACCTCGAGAACGTCTCGTCTCAGCCGCTGCGCACGATTCACCGGCGGCTTCCCTTCCTCCTGGACCACGGTGCGGGGCAACGCCGTGTCCGCCGGGTGATCCGGCACCATCAGCGACGGGAGCAGCGGAACCCCGGCCGCCGTAGCCGTCCGATAGGTGAGGGTCACATCGGGTCCGGCTGTCACGGCGCGCCACAGCGCTCGCTCGCGTCGCAGCGCCAGCGTTCGATCTTCGAGCGGCAGACCGGCGTCCCGCAGCGCCCGGCGCTCCGCGTCCGTGAGAATTCCGCTGCCCCTCGGCGGGCGCGGAAATGCGCGGTCGTTGGCGTGGACGACGAAGAGGTGACGAAAGGGCGTCAGCGCGGCTTCGTGGGCCTCGAGTACCTGCACGCCTCGGTGCCCGGGGGTGGAGAGCGCGAGATCGTTGGCCTCGAGCAGCCGCCGAAGCCGGTCGCGCCAGGCGGCGGCGGGCAGGGGCTGTCCGCTGCCGACCAGCTCCCGCCACTCGGCCAGCAGCGCGTCGAGAGCCCGCACGCCTCTCTGGTCGAGCCGGACGACATCGTAGCGGTCGCCGACGACCCGGCAGACGCGCCGGCGGAAGCCGAAGGCCTCGCCGGCCGTTAGCGAGCGGGTGAACTCGATCCACTCCGCCTCCGGACGTGGCTCCTCGAGGCCCGCGAGCCGCTCCCGGAGCCGGTCGATCGCCGTGATCGCGGATTCGGGGCTGCCCGCGTTCCGCCTTCGGCGCCGGTCCCCGGCGGCGGCGAGCTGCTCGAGCGCCCGCCGCCACTCCTCCAGACCGGTGACGCGGCGTTCGCCCGAGAGAAAGTCGAGCGGTCGCGGATCGAGTCCGAGATCCAGGTACGGCGTCGTTCCTACGGTCCGCAGTCCCCTGTAGTCCCAGTCCGCCGCCAGGCCCCGGAAGAGGTCCAGCAGCGCCCGCAGCGCGGGAACCTCCGACAGCGGCGTCCGCAGTCGCGCCGTCGACGGAACATCCGCCTCCTCGAGGGCCCGGTGCACGCGGCGGGTGTCGTCGCGGCCGGAACGTGCTACGACCGCGATCTCGGAGGGCCGACACCCCGTCTCCACGATCAGGTTCTTCACCCGACGGGCCACGAACGCCGCTTCCCGGAGCGAATCCGGCGTCGGCTGCACGGCGGGTTCCGGCGGCGGGCCGCCCTCCAGACGTTCCACCTCCTCGGCGAGCGCATGCCACTCGGACGGCTCCGGCTCGGAAAGCAGGTATACGGTCACCCGGACCTCCGCCTGATCGGCGAGGGCCCGAAACAGCCGGCGACGGCGACCCAGCGATGTGATGCCGTAAATGTGCAGCGCGTGCGCTCCGCCCACTGCCTCCGGAAGGCCACCCCGTTCGATACGCTCCGCGACGAGCGCATGAATCTGCCGCGCGTCGTACAGATCCCGTGTCTCGAGCGCGTCCAGGAACTCCCGATACGTCCGGACCAGCCAGTCGTTGCGGCCGCGCGTGAAGTCATCCGCGGGCAGGCCGTCGAGTCCGTCGCGCAACGCACCGGGATCGACGCCCTCGGCGAGGAGCTCCCCGAACAGGCCGTCCAGCATGTGAGAACGCGCCGGACCCCGTCCGACGCCGGGTCGCGGGAGACTTTCCCCATCCCCGTGCTCCCGTGCCAGACGGGCGAGCAGCAAGCGTCCGGTGAGAATGCCGATCGGGCGGCGGCGGATATCGAACAGATGGCGGAGTTCGGAGAGAAAATGGATCGGCGGGTCGAACCATCCGGCGAGACCGCGGGCCGCGGCCGCGGCGAGGGCGGCGTCCCGCTGGGCGCGGTGAGCCAGCCAGAGGCGGGTGGCGTGCGGCGTCGGCCCGCATTCCTCCCCCAACGCCGAGAGCCAGCGCTCGAGACACTCGTCCCACAGCCGGGCGTTCGTCTCCCCTTCGACGATTCGGAGCGGCATCTAGAAGCCTGTGGACGAGCGGAGGCGCACGGTCACTCGATGATCGGGTAGGCACGGCCCAGGCGATGCGCCGCGCGCGCGACTTCCTGCCGCACCTCTTCGGGCTCGAGTACTTCCGCCTGCCCTCCTTGCTGGAGCACGTGCCGTACGACCCAACCGGAATCCGCTACCGGGTAGGTCACACGAACACCGCCCTCGGGGTCGGAATCGACCGGACCGCGCTCGCGGATCCAGGCGGCGGCCCAGCCGGTGTAGCGTACGACGACCTGCTCCGTGTCGGTCGCACGAAAGACCCGACCGTCCTTCAGGTAATCGCTCTCGTCGAAGTCCTCCGGCACGTCGAACTGCTCCTGCATCGGTTCGAGGTCGAGAATGCGATCCACACGGAAGACCCGCACGTCCTCGCGCATGCCACAGTAGCCGACCGCGAACCAGGTGCCGTGAGACACGACGACGGCGTAGGGATCGAGGGTTCTCTCGCTCGGCCCGTCGCCGCCGGACCGCACGTACGTGATCCGGCAGCGCTGCCGATCACGGGCCGCCCGGCGCAACGCCAGCCGGATACCCGTGGATTCCCCCGTCTCCTCCACCGAGAAGCGATCCGACAACTCCTCCTCGCTTGCCGTCGACAGCCGGCTTCCGATCCGTTCGGCGATGTCGAGCACCCGCGCGCGCTCCTCCTCGTGCAAGCTCGCGGCGTAGCGGCGGAGCGCGACGTGCGCGGCGAGCGACTCGCGGGGGCTCAACCGTACGGGCCGGCGGAATTTTCCGTGCGAGAAGACGCGAACTCGATCCCCGTCGATCTCCACCCGCAGCTCCTCGGCTCCGCCCGCCGGATGGTAGTATTCCCGCGCCGTGACGTCGGCCAGGTCGTCGAGAATCGTCTGCCGGTCGACCTCCAGGCGCTCGGCCGCTTCGTCCAGCGAGAGCGGCTCTTCGGAGGCCGCCGGAAGAAGGTAGAGCAGACGTTCGAGCTGATCCGCCGCCGTGCCGCCGCCGCTACTCATGTGCCGCCCCGATCTCCTCGGCGAGTTCGATCAGGTCGTCGACCATCTCCGGCGGATCGATGATCGACGCCGCACCCCGGAGGCCGAGGATCCAGCAGAGGAAAGGACGTACATGCCCCACCTCGAAGCGCCGTACGGCCGCACCGTCCGCTTCTTCGGACTCCAGTTCACCGAAGCCGTTCCGAGCTGCCCACAGCGACATGGGGTGGCGAAACCGCACGCGCGCGGTCCGTGTCTGCTCGGCGCCGTCCAGCTCCCAGGCGTCCCGGTCACGGTAGTCCGAGAGCGAGAAGTCGGCCGGGATCTCGAAGTCGGGCGTGGCCGGCGAACGGGGATTCACCCGGGGATCCTCGATGCGGCCCACGTGGAACATCCGTACGCCGTCGCGGAGGGCGTCGTGGCCGATGAGGTACCAGGTTCCGTCTTCCATCATCAGGCCGTAGGGGGCGACGTTCCGCTCCGTGGCCTCGCCGCGCGCCAGTCCGTGATAGCGGAACTCGACCCGCTTCCGATGGAGGAGCGCCTCGTTGATTCGCTGCAGCGCACCCCCGAGCTCTCGGGCTCCGGGCGGTGTGGGCCGAAGCAGCGCGGGCTCCGCGGGCGCCGAGCTCAGGTCGAAAGCCAGCTTCCGGTACGCCGACCGGGCGTCGTCGGCGAGTGGTGAGCCCGGGATGTCGGCCGCTTCGGCGAGGGCCTCAAGCGCCAGCTCCAGCTCCTCCCTGGTGAAGGCCGCCCCGTTCTCGCCCTCACCGTACGCGTCGGTCCCGCCGGCATCCGGCCGCTCCCCGGGTTCGATCGAGGCCTCGATGATCTTCACGTAGGGCAAGTACAAGGCTCCGGGCCGCAAGCGGTATCCGATCTCGATATCGAGTCCGTAATTGACCCGCCGCTCCACCGTGTCGATCGGAATCCCGAATTCCCGGAGTTCGTCCTTGTCGCGTTCGAACTTCCGGCGCACCGAGGCCTCGTCGGGCTCTCCGGCCGGCCCCGCATCGATCCGATAGGCCGGTACGGCTTCGAAGATCTCCTCCACCGTCATCGGGGTACGCCGGCCCAGGAGACAGGCGATCAGATCGAGCCAGCGCTGCGCCTTCGTGATCCTCCCTTCGGCCATCGTCGGTCAGCGATATCCGCGCTGCTCGAACGTGTCGCACGCATCGACGCTCCCCGTCTCCAGCCCGCGATTCAACCACTGGCGGCGCTCGTCGGAGGACCCGTGGGTGAACGACTCCGGCGAGACGGAGCGGCCAGCTTCGCGCATGAGCCGGTCGTCGCCGATCGCGGCAGCGGTCCGGAGCCCTTCGTCGACATCTCCGGGCTCGAGCACCGGACGTCCGTCGGGAGTCCGCGTGTGGTTGGCCCAGACGCCGGCGAAGCAATCGGCCTGCAGCTCCATCGCGACCGACAGGGCATTCGCTTCGCCCGGTGACCGGGCTTGCGCACGTCTCACGGCGTCGGACGTGTCGAGGAGATTCTGGACGTGATGGCCCACCTCGTGCCCGATGACGTAGGCGGCGGCGAAATCGAATTCGCCGGAGTCGATGCCGGCCATGCGCGCCAGGTCGCGGAAAAAGCCGAGATCGACGTAGATCTTCTGATCGGCCGGGCAGTAGAAGGGCCCCGTCGCCGACGATCCGAGGCCGCAGGCGGACTCCACCCTGTCGGTGTACATGACGAGCACGGGCGGGCGGTAGGAGCGGCCGCTCCCGGCGAAGATCTCCGTCCACGTGTCTTCGGTCATCGCGAGGACGCGAGTGGTGAAGTCGGCGAGTTCGTCCTCGGCGCTCCTCGAGCCGGCCTGTCCGGCCGGAGCCACGCCGCCGGCGCCACCCCCGGTGCCACTGCCCAGCAGCGCACCGAGGAACTGCACGGGATCACCGCCGAGGAGCAGGACCGCAAGCAGGATCGCCAGGCCGAGACCGCCGCCGATCTTGAGGCTGCCGCCGGCGACACGTCGCCCGCGACGGTCCTCCACGTTCGTGCTTCTCCTGCCCTCTCTCCAGCGCATGTCCCCCTCTTCGCCTGCGAGATCGGCGGTCCGATCACGGTTCAGCCGTCGGCGCGCCCCAGCGCCTCGTCGAGAGCCCCGGCAACGACATCGTACTCCACGGCGCCGCCCGGGATGGAGACCCCGTTGACGAAGAGCGCGGGTGTACCCGACACGCCGGCCGCCCGGCCCGCCGCCTGGTCGTTCTGCACCTGTTCCACGTAGCGACCGGTGTCGAGGCACTGATTGAACTCTTCCCGGTCCAGGCCCAGCCGTCCCGCCTTCTCCTTGAGGTCGCGCACCGCGAGCTGATCCTGCTCCGCGAACAGAAGGTCATGGTACGCCCAGAATTCACCCTGCTCGTGCGCGCACAGCGATGCCTCTGCCGCCTTGAACGCCGCGGGATGCAGGCTCGGAATCGGGAACTGGCGATAGACGATGCGCACGCGATCGCCGTAATTCTCCTCGATCCGCTTCAGCGTCGGGAAGAAGCGGCTGCAGTACGGGCACTCGAAGTCCGAGAACTCGACGAGGGTGACCGGCGCATCGTCGGGACCGAGGGCCGGCGAGCCCGAGTTGTCGAACTCGATCCGGAAGGGCTCGAGGTTCACGGTCACGTCGTACTTCTCGCGAAGCTCGCGATCGAGCGCCTCGCTCTGCTCCTCGGCCTGCTGCGTACGCAGGAACTCCCGGATCTGCCCCCGAAGCTGGTCGAGAGATCGACCGCCGAGACGGGCCCGGTTCGACTCGTACCACGCCTCGACCTCCTCGTCCGTCGGCGGAAGGACCGGGTCGGTCTCGCCCGCCACGACCTCCGCCCGGCTGATGCCGCGTTCCTCCGCCTCCGCGTCCAGCAGGCGGTCGGCGATCGCCTCGTCCAGGGCTCCGCTGAGCAGGGAGTGGCGCTGCTGCCGGTAGCTGTTCTCGAGCTGGACGAGCTGCTCCCGCGCCTGCGAGGAAAGGTCCTCGAGCCGGATCTTCTCACCCGCCACGGTGGCGAGGACGTCCGGCAGGTCGGTTGCGGGCGCCGGCACGGCCGTCCCGGCCGGACGCGCGTCGGCGGCGTTCGAGTCGGTGTCCGTACACGCGGCGGTGACGAGTCCGACGGCGACCAGGCCGGCCAGCGCCGGGACCCAGAGTCTGCGGCCCGTGGTGTGATCGCGAGCGTATGCGTTCATGTCGTTTCCATTCGGCGTTCGGTTCGAAAAGCTGCGTCAGCGAACAGAATAGACCGGAGCCGGGACACCGCCAACCACCTGGCGCCTGCCCGACGAGAAAAGGGGGCGGCGTGTCGCCACGCCACCCCCCTCCCGGTTGGGATTGAAGTCAGTCGTCGACTCAGTTGAACTGCGTCGCGATGAACCCGGTCTTCTGCAGCGTCGCCGAGGCTCCATTGGCGCTGCCGCTGTGGATGTCTCCGACCGCCGGATCATCCGAGCAGGACAGGTGGACCTTCAGATCCTTCGACTCCACACCCTCGAGCCAGAATCTCAGGTTCTGGCTGTCGAAGAAGGTGGCGCCGCCGTCCGGCACGATCGTGAACGTCGCGTCGGTGCTGATCGATCCCGGCGACGACAACAGGAACGTCGGGCTCGGCCCGTTGTCGTCCGTTACCTGAATGTCGATCGGGTCCGGGCTGTTCTCGATGAGCTGCAGCGAAACCGACGTCAGGCGGTCTCCCGACTCGCATTCCTGCGGGATGTCGTCGTTGGTGATCTCGCACGAGGCGCTCTCACCCAAACCGAGCGTGATCTGGTTCCCGCTCTGGATTCCGTCACCCGTGCACACCCACGAGCCCTCGGTGTACCCGATCGGGCCGCCGCTTTCCGACAGCGTGTACGTGCCGGCGTCGACTGCCGCGTTCGTGATGCTCGCGTCGCCCTCGGAGCCCGAGATCGTCTGTGGGCCCGTGGCCGTCAACGTCCAGTCGGTGTCAACCGCCGTCCCGCCGTCGTCGTTGATCACATGCTTCGTGAGCGTCAACGTCGCCGGATCGTCGTCGTTGGTGACGTCGCATGTGGCGGAGTCGCCCAGACCGAGCGTGATCTGATTTCCGCTCTGGGTCCCGTCACCCGTGCAGGTCCAGCCCTGGTTCGTGTACCCGGACGGACCCGATTCCGTCAGCGTGTACGTGCCGACGTTCACATTGGCGCCGGTGATGGCGGCGTCCCCCTCGGAACCCTGGATCGTCACCGGTCCGGTCGCCGTCAGCGTCCAGTCCGTATCGACCGCCGTGCCGCCGTCGTCGTTCACCACGGTCTTGGTTAGCGTCAGCGTCACGGGATCGTCGGTATTGGTGACCTCGCAAGAGGCGGTCTCACCCAGCCCCAGGGTGATCTGGTTCCCGCTCTGGGTCCCGTCACCGGTGCAGGTCCAGCCCTGGTTCGTGTACCCCGACGGACCCGACTCGGATAACGTGTACGTCCCGGCATCGATCGACGCGCTCGTGATGCTGGCGTCGCCCTCGGAACCCGAGATCGTCTGCGGACCCGTTGCCGTCAGCGTCCAGTCTGTATCGACCGCCGTGCCGCCGTTGTCGTTCACGACCTTCTTCAGCAGCGTCAGCGTCGCGGGATCGTCATTGTTGGTGACCTCGCACGAAGCGCTTTCGCCGAGTGTGAGCGTGATCTGGTTCCCGCTCTGCGTCCCGTCACCCGTGCAGGTCCAGCCCTCGTTCGTGTAGTTCGCGGGGCCGGACTCGGACAACGTGTAGGTGCCGGCGTCGACGTCCGCGTTCGTGATGCTGGCATCGCCTTCGGAACCCGAGATCGTCACCGGTCCGGTCGCCGTCAGCGTCCAGTCCGTGTCGACCGCCGTGCCGCCGTCGTCGTTCGTCACCTTCTTGGTGAGCGTCAGCATCGCCGCCGCGTCATTGTTGGTGATCTCGCACGAGGCGCTCTCGCCCAGGCCGAGCGTGATCGTGTTGTTGTTGCTGTCGAACGTCCCGTCGCCCGTGCACACCCACGAGCCTTCGGCGTAGCCGCTCGGGCCGCCGCTCTCCGACAGCGTGTACGTCCCGGCACTGACGTCAGCGTTCGTGATGCTGGCGTCACCTTCGGAGCCCGAGATCGTCTCCGGACCCGTCGCCGTCAGCGTCCAGTCCGTGTCGACCGCCGTGCCGCCGTCGTCGTTCACGACTTTCTTGAGCAGCGTCAGCTGGGCCGGATCGTCGTCGTTCGTGATCGTGCAAACGGCGACATCGCCCGGCTCGAGCGTGATCTGACTCCCGCTCTGGGTTCCGTCACCGGTGCAGGTCCATGAACCTTCGGTGTATCCGCTGGGGCCACCGCTCTCTGACAGCGTGTAGGTGCCATCGTCGACGATCGCGTCGGTGATGCTCGCGTCGCCCTCCGAGCCCGTGATCGTCTCCGGACCCGTCGCCGTCAGCGTCCAGTCCGTGTCGACCGCCGTGCCGCCGTGGTCGTTGGTGACGTCCTTCTCCAGCGTCAGCTGCGCCTGGAGATCGAGCGGAACGAAGAAGCCCTCGCAGTTGCACTTGGACTTGTTCGCGGGAAGCGTTCCGGCGCGTGGATCCGAGTCTTCGCAGACGCGGTCACCACCGGGTTGCGTCCACGACACGCAGGCATCGATCAGGACGGACGGAAGCCCCGTGTCTGGGTCCGTTACGGGCGCCGACGGACAGTCGAATGTGATCGCCGCTAGCGAGAAGTCGCTGACGGTGCCCGCGTTGTCCATGTCGCCGCAGTCGTCGCCATCGAGATCGAGCGGATCTAGGGGATCCGCCTCGATGTCGTCGGTGTCGAAGTAGAAGAAGCTGCACGAGCCGTCCTCGGCCCCGCCGGCCCCGTTGTCGCCGTTCTCGACCCAGATCCCGACGTCGGTACGTCCGGAGGTCGCCGTCTCCTCCACATCGGCCTGGATGTTCACCGTGACCATGTCGCCCGGCAGACACGTCACCGCACCACCGCCCGCAACCTCGGCCCTGGCAATCCGAATGTCGTTCGCCGTGCAGTTGAACGCCAGCGGGCTGGTGCTGGAACTGAACCCGGACACATTGCCGGGGTTGTTCACGGCGTCGTTGCCCATGCACATGTCCACGTCGACGAACGCCGACAACGGATTCGCAGGACTTGATGCCACCTCGGACATGCCCTCCGCCACCGGCTCCTCCGGTTGCATGAGAGAGTCGTCGGTACAGGCCGCTACGATGAGACTCGAGCCGAAGATCAGCCCGAGCAACCAAAGGAAGTGGTGCCGTTTCATGACGTTCGCTCCTGCGAAGGTCAACGGCGTC
>CAZOEX010000005.1:0-2093 GCA_964578925.1 uncultured Gemmatimonadota bacterium
AATTGAAGCTGGCCTTCGTGCGGACCTCGATGAGCAGGTCCTTCCAGACGATGGCCGCCACGCGCCCCGCCATCGACCCCGGCGGCCTCATGCGACCTCCCGGAGACTGCCGTCGACCAGGCGCATCGTGCGGTCCGCCCGCCGCGTGGCCTCCCCGGCCTGGTGAGAGGCGAGCACGACCGTCGTTCCGGCGGCCAGCAGCTCGGACACCATCTCGTCGACGAGCGCGATCCCTCCGGTGTCCAGGCCGGCGTAGGGCTCGTCGATCAGGGCCAGTCGCAGGGGTCGCAGCTCGAGGACCGACAGGGCCAGCCGCCGTCGCATGCCGGTCGAGAAGCTGCGTACCGGTCGGTCCATCGCCTGTCCGAGTCCCGCCGACTCCAGAATGGCTCGCAGGGTCTCGTCCGGGGCCCGTGCACCCGCCAGGCGCGCGATGAACCGGAGGTTTTCGACCGCCGTGAGGTCGTCGTAGACGAAACCGCGGGCCGAGACGTACGCGAGGCGCGCCCGGATCCGGTCGGCGTCCCGCGCCAGGGGCAGCCCGTCGATCGTCACCTGCCCCGAAGAAGGGCGCAGAAGCGTCGCCAGGATCCTCAGCAGCGTGGTCTTGCCTGCGCCGTTGTCACCCGTGAGGACCAGACAGCTGCCCGGCGGAACCGCGAGGTCGATGCCCCGCAGGACCCGCGTCCGCCCGAAGCGGTGACGGAGGTCGCTCAACTCGATCGCGGGCGTCTCCCCGTCCGTGGGATGACTGACCAGTTGGCTACTCGTCCGAGAGCCGCCGGGTCATCTGGTTGCCGACCTCCTCGACGTACTGCCAGCTCGGATGCGCGCTCGGGAGGGTCCGGAGGCGAGCCCAGTTCGTCGGTTCGCTCGGCCCGTCCGTGGGGTCGTAGAGCGGTTCGACGTAGAGTCGGGTGCCACCGCGGAACGGTTCGGCCCACATCAGCAACTTGATGTACTGCTCCGCGGACGAAACGCCGCTGAGGGGCGCCGCGGGGTAGACGCTCGGCACGTGGATCCAGTCGGACTCCATCCGGGCCACGTTCATCGTGTCGCCGGCCATCCGCTGAAAGGAGCGCGCCATGACGTTGTCGCCCCGGAGCACCTCCCAGGCGGTCTGCATCACCGTGTCGGGCGGCGCGCCGTAATCCACGACCACCGCGCTGTTGGACGGGCCCCGATTCAGGCCGGTCGAGCCACCGGAAGCGCAGGCGGCTCCGGCGAGTGCGACGAGCGCCGCCAGCAGCGGCACGTGGACGGAGTTGCGGACGTTGCGGGTCATGTCGACTTGTCCTCTTGTTTCAAGTTGGGAACGGCACCGCGTGCTTCGCGGCCGTCGGATGGAGAAGGTATGGCCAATGCCCTCGTCGCGTCTATTTTCGCGGGGAGAGGACCGCACCTGCACATCGGCATGAATGCCGGAGGCGTCGTGAAGCTGGAAGATATCCGAGATTCGATGATCCCGGGAGGCGAGTCCATCCTCCTCCTGGTCCTGGACGGGGTGGGCGGCCTCCCGCGGGAGGCCGGCGGGCCCACGGAACTGGAGGCGGCCCGAACCCCCAACCTGGACGCCCTGGCCACCGCCGGCGACCTGGGTCTCCACTGGCCGGTCGGCCCGGCCGTGACGCCCGGAAGCGGTCCGGGACACCTGTCCCTGTTCGGCTACGAACCGCTTCGGTACCGCATCGGTCGCGGCGTTCTCGAGGCCCTGGGGGTGGAGTTCGATCTTCGGCCCGGGGATATCGCGGCGCGCGGAAACCTCTGCACGGTGGATGCCGACGGCGTCGTCTCCGATCGCCGGGCAGGACGCATCTCGACGGAACGGGCCATTCCGGCGTGCGAATCTCTCGACGCCATCGAAGTGCCGGGCGCTCGAGTCTTCGTGCAGTCGGTGAAGGAGCACCGCTTCCTGCTGGTCCTGCGGATGGACGAACCGAGCGAGGCGGCGATCGACGACACCGATCCTGGCCGGGTCGGCGCTTCCCCTGATCCCGTGGTGGCGGAGACGGAGGCCTCCGAGCCCGCCGCGCGCGCGATCCGCTCGTGGCTCGACATGGCGCCCGAGGCGTTGGGCGGCCCCGCCCCCGCCA
>CAZOEX010000005.1:2103-3816 GCA_964578925.1 uncultured Gemmatimonadota bacterium
TGCGCGGGTTTTCGAAGTTGCCCGACTGGCCGCGGTTTCCCGACGTGTACGGGTTGCGGTCGCTGGCCGTCGCGGCGTATCCGATGTACCGGGGGGTCGCGCGGCTCGTCGGCATGGATGCGCTGGCCGTCGCCGACGGTCCCGACCATCTGGTCGACGCGGCCCGAGAGCATGCCGCGGATCACGACTATCTCTTCCTCCACGTGAAGGCTACGGATCGAATGGGCGAAGACGGAAATTTCGACGGAAAGGTAGCCGCGATCGAAGAAGCCGACGCCATCGTACCGGAGCTGCTCGATGCGTTTCCCGGGATCTGGATCGTGACGGGCGACCACTCGACGCCGGCGGTCATGCGCCGCCACAGCTGGCACCCGGTGCCCTTCCTGTTGCACGGCGGGCCGGGTCGGGGAGAGCCCCCGGCCACGACCTTCGGCGAGCGGGCCTGCGCGTCCGGAAGTCTCGGTCGCATCCCCGGCTGCGAGTTGATGCCGCTGGCCATGGCGCGCGCCGGGCGGCTCGGAAAGTTCGGGGCATGAGCGCCGCGAGCCGCTGTCCGTCCTGCGGCACCGAGGGCGACGGGAACTTCTGCGCCCGGTGCGGCACCCGGCTCCCAGGGTCGGGCGCAGAGGGCCGGAGCTGTCCGTCCTGCGGCGCCAGCTGCGAGCCCGACGCGCTGTACTGTGCCGAGTGCGGGGCGCCGGTGACGGCTCGCCCGTCGAAACCCCTGCGCGATCGCCTCCCGTGGATCCTCTCGGGCCTCGCCCTGGTGGCGTTCGCCGTGGCGATCAGCCTGATGATCGGCGAGTCGACCGGCGAGCGGGTCGAGGGCATGCCTCCGACCGGGGGGATCAGTCCGAGCCCCGGCGCCGGGGAAGAGAACGGAGCGGGCCCGGCCGGCGGGCCCGGCGGCATGGGCGGCGGCGTAGATGCGGGAGGCGTCGATCTGTCGAGCATGTCGGGTCGCGAGGCGGCCGATCGATTATTCGATCGGGCGATGCGGACGGCGGCCGCGGGCGACACGACGAACGCCCGCTTTTTCGCGCGCATGGGTATGCAGGCGTACGGCGGTCTGGGGGCCGGCGAGCACGACGCCGACGCGCGTTTCCATGTCGGGATGCTCGCGCTGCTCAACGGCGATCCGGGTGCGGCGCGGACGGCGGCCGAAGCGATTCTCGCCGATACGCCCGGCCACCTGCTGGGCTGGATTCTTCGCATCCGCATTGCCGAAGCCTCCGGCGACTCCGGGGCGCTGGCGGAGGCGCGGGACGGATTCCGCGGCGCGTACGCCGCCGAACGGGACGCCGGCCGAACCGGCTACGCGGAGCACGCGCAACTGATCGACGACGCGGCGCGCGAGATGGGCGTCATTCCGTAGAAGAGTCCGCGGCGTCGAGATCCAGCCCCCGGAGGCTGTTCGCGTTGGCGACCACCGTGATCGAACTCCCCGCCATCGCCGCCTCGGCGATCAGCGGGTGCAGGAGTCCGAGAACGGCCACGGGGATGGCCAGCAGATTGTAGAAATAGGCCCAGAACAGGTTCTGGCGGATCTTCCCGAAGGTGCCGCGTGCGAGCCGCACCGCTCGTACGACGCCTCGCAGGTTGCCGCCGGTCAGGGTGAGGTCGGCGGCCTCGATGGCGATGTCCGTTCCGGTCCCGATGGCGAGCCCGACGTCCGCCTGCTTCAGCGACGGCGCGTCGTTGATCCCGTCGCCG
>CAZOEX010000005.1:3826-26116 GCA_964578925.1 uncultured Gemmatimonadota bacterium
CTGCAGCGCCCGAACGGCCTCGACTTTGTCCTCCGGAAGCAGGCCCGCCCGAACTTCATCGATGCCGACGGTCTCGGCCACGGCCCGCGCGGTCCGTTCGTTGTCCCCCGTCAGCATGAGGGTCCGCAGGCCCATCTCCTGGAGCTCGCGCACCGCCTCCACGCTGTCCGCCTTCACCTCGTCGGCGATCGAGAGCAGGCCGATGGCCGATTGGCCGAGTGCGACGTAGACGACCGTTCGGCCTTCCGCTTCGAGCTCCGACGCCGCTCCGCGGAGCGTGTCGGCGTCGACGCCCTCGTCTTCGAGCAGCTTCCGCCGTCCGGCCAGGGCCGGCCTCCCCTCGTAGG
Organism: uncultured Gemmatimonadota bacterium; assembly: GCA_964578925.1. GTDB lineage: Bacteria > Gemmatimonadota > Gemmatimonadetes > Palauibacterales > Palauibacteraceae > JARFPW01. Next base: position 4,174 of record CAZOEX010000005.1, read on the forward strand.
TGGCCAGGACCCCGAAACCCGTCCGGGCCCCGAAGTCGGCGACCCGGCGCGCCGCGAGGCCCCTCTCCGCGGCCGCAGCGACGACCGCCCGCCCGAGCGGATGCTCCGAATGCTGCTCCAGCGACGCGGCGATCGTCAGGAGCTCCGCCTCCGACACGCCCTCCGCCGGAATGATGTCGACCACGGACGGCTCGCCGCGAGTGATCGTTCCCGTCTTGTCGAAGACGATGACCTCCGCGCCGTCGAGCACCTGGATCGCCCTTCCGTCGCGCACCAGGATGCCGTTTTCCGCCCCGAGACCGGTTCCGACCATCAGCGCCGTGGGTGTCGCGAGCCCGAGGGCGCACGGACAGGCGATCACGAGCACGGCGAGCCCCGCATAGACCGCCAGCGAGACGGGCGCCAGGCTCGGCTGCACCCAGGGCAGGAAGTCGGACGCCCACGCGGCGACCGCCCGGAGCGGCTCCGGCGCCACCAGCCAGGCGAGGAGCGTGGCGGCGGCCAGGAACAGCACGACGGGCACGAACACCGCGGTCACCCGGTCGGCGAATTCCTGGACGGGCACCTTGCTGGCCTGCGCCTGCTGGACCATGCGCACGACGCCCGCCAGGAAGGTGTCCTCCCCGACGCCCGTGGCCCGGACCCGGAGCATTCCCTGCCCGTTGACCGTCGAACCGATCACCTCGTCGCCCGGCTTCCGGTCGACCGGGATCGACTCCCCGGTGGCGAGCGCTTCGTCCACCGCGCTGCGGCCCTCGATCACGACGCCGTCGGTCGGAATCCGCTCGCCCGGCCGTATGACCATGACGTCCCCCACAGCCACGTCGCGGATCGGCACCTCCGTCTCCGTACCGTCCCGCTCGACGCGCGCCGAGGGGACCTCCAGGGAAAGCAGACGGCTGATCGCCGCCGACGAGCGGCCGCGGGCGCGCGTCTCGATGAACCGGCCCGTCAGATGAATCGCCATGATCATCGCGCCGACGCCCGCGTAGTTCATGATCGGCGGGCCGACTCCCAGGCGGTGGGTGACGGTCACCAGGCCGGTCACGACGGCCGCGCCGCTTCCGAGGGCGATCAACGAGTCCATGTTCGGCCGGAAGCGGCCCAGCGCGGACATGCCCCCCGTCATCGTCTCGCGCCCCGGTCCGGCCAGCACGGGGACCGAGAGCAGCAGGATGCCGAGATCGTAGGCGAGAGGACTCGGCCAGCGAACGTGGAAGAACATCTCCGGCACCATCCAGAGCGCGATCGGTATCGCGAGCGCCCAGGCGAGCGCCATCCGCCGGCGAGCCGTCGCCAGCCGCGCTTCCCGGCGCTCCGCCTGTTCGCGCTCCCGCTGCACGGCATCGGATTCGCCCGCCGGCTCCGAGCCGAGACGGTAGCCCGCCTCGAGTACCGCGTCGGCCAGGTCTGCGAAGGGCGTTCGCTCCGGGTCGAAGGTCACCGTGGCCGATTCGGCCGGCAGGCTCACTGAAGCGGCCACGCCTTCGAGCTGGTTCAGGCGGCGCTCGACCGCGCTGGAGCATCCGGCGCAATGCATTCCCTCGACGGGATAGGTCTTCGTCTGCTGTGGCATGTCGTAGTGTCCGTCTTCCGATATCGCGGCTACGCCCGGTCGATCGGGCGCCGGGGACTCCAGTAACGGAATGATACACCCGGAGGTTCACACGCACGGGCAAGGTGGACGGATTTCCCTGCTCGGGCTAGACTCACGGCATGTTCAAGAAGCTGAGGGACGCCATCGACGACGCGTTGTCGGCGCTGGAAGGCCGCTCGGATCCGACCGGGGAAGTGGACGACGTGCTCGCCGGGATGCGCGAGGAGCTGATCGAGGCGAAGTCGGCATTGCCGCGCCTGGAGGCGGGAATCGAGAAATTACGCCAGATGCAGGCGACGGAACGCAAGCGCGCGGAGGACTGCGTACGGCGAGCCGGCCAGGCGAAGGAGATCGGAGACACGGAGACCCTCCGGCTCGCCGTCGAGTACGGCGAACGCCACCGCGAGCGGGCGCGCGTCTACGGCGAGAAAATCGAGGCGGCCGAGGCGGAGCTGGCGATGCAGCGCAAGTCGGTGCGCGAGATGTCCGACCAGCTCAAGTCCGCGATGACGCACCGCGACGCCCTGAAGGTGCGGGCGCGCCGGACGAAGGGTGCCGGGACGCTGCGCGGCGGTGTGGATTCGGCGGCCAGCCGGTTCGACCGCATGGTGGAGGACATCGAAGAAGAGGCCGCGCGCGCCGAAGCTGCCCGGGATCTCGACGAGGAGCTCGGACTCGGGGCCGAGGATCGCTTCACACGGGAGTTCCGGGACACGGCGTCCGGGGTGGACGCCGAGGCGCTGGCCGATCTCCGGCTCGAGGAGCTGAAGCGCCGGATGAGGGAGGAACGAGACGGCTGAGCCCGCCCCGTCCGGGCGTCAGGTCCCGGCCAGACTCGTCAGGACATCGATCTGCTCCGGCTTCCCGAGGACGATGAGCGCGTCTCCCGCCCGCAACGACTCGTCGGGCCCCGGATTGTAGCGCCATTCGTCCCCCTCCCGTCGCTCGCCGGCCCGGATGGCGATCACGATGAGGCCGGTCCGTTGAGGAATCTTCGCCTCCGCCAGGCTCTTCCCCTCGAGTGGGGACTTCTCCGTGATGTTGACCTGCTCGAGCCGCAGCGCGAGTCCCTCGCCCCGCGCCACGACATCCAGGAACGAGACGACGGTCGGGCGAAGCAGCACGGAGGCCATCCGCACACCGCCGGTCACGGTCGGGCTCACGACGTGGTCGGCGCCGGCGATGTAGAGCTTCTGCACCGTCTGCTCGTCGTCCGCGCGGGCCACGATCGTGAGCTCCGGCTGCAGGTCGCGCGCGCTGAGGCAGACGAAGAGGTTGTCGGTATCCTGGCTCAGGCAGGCGACGAGTCCGCGGGCGTTCGGGACACGGGCCTGCACCAGGGTCTCGTCGCGCGTCGCGTCGGCGACCAGCACGAGCGCGTCCTCGTCGGCCCGGCGTAGGGCCTCCGCCCGCTCTTCGTCCCGCTCGATCAGGACGTACGGGACGCCGGCCGCCCGGAGCTCCTCCACGATCTGTCGTCCCGTGCGACCTGCGCCGCAGACGACGACGTGGTCCGTCAATCTTTCCATTCTCTTCATGTCCCGTCGGGTCTTGAATACGTGAGCGAGGTCCATCTCGACGATGGCCGAAGTGAGCGCGGCGAACCACACACCCATCAGGGTGATGCCGCCGGCCAGGAGGAGCGAAGCCACCACCCGCGTGGGCGGTGTGAGAGGGCGGACCTCCTCGTATCCGACCGCGGTCACCGTGATGACCGTCATCCAGAGCGCGTCCTCGACCGGCCAATCGCCGACGATCACGAAGCCGAGGGTGCCGGCCGCGATCACCAGCAGGAGGGCGACCAGTACGGCGGCGAAGCGTTCGAGGAAGGTCCGCCAGGGGTGCCCTGGCACTCCGAGCATCAAAGGCCTCTAGCCTTCCCGGTCGTGTCGAACCGGGACCGTTCTTCCGCGAATCGTGACCCCGTCGAGCCGCCGGATCACCTCGTCGGCGACCTGGGACTCGACGTCGACGAGCGAGAAGTTGCCCATGATCTCGATCTTGCCGATCTGGGCTCCCGCGATGCCGGTCTCGCCCGTGATCGCTCCGACGATGTCACCCGGCCGCGCCTCGTCCCGCCGGCCGACGCCGAAGTAGAGGCGTGTCCAGGCCGGCCGGGCCCCGAGCGGGATTTCCTGCCGTTCCTTCCGCTTCCGCGAGGCGCGGCCGCCCGGCCCGAGGGATGCCGCCTCGATGTCGGGCCAGGTTCGCACGGGCTGCGGCTCCGCGTCTCCGCTCCCCTCCGCGCGCAGGAGGCCGGACAGCGCGGCGGCGACGTGAACGCTTCCGAGCTCCTCGAAGAGCGGTTCCAGGATCAGAAGCTCCGACATGAGATCGGCGGACTCCGCCGCGTTCCGAATTCGCAACCGGTAGGTCCGCACCGGGTCGAGCCATTCTCGTAAGCGTTGTCCGCGCAGGGGTTCGGAGCCACGTCCCATACGGCGGACCATCAATTCCAGCTGCGTGGCGTGGCCCGGCTCGACGACGACGTAGCGGGGCCCCTCCCCCTCGAACGCCCGCTCCAGGGTGTCGAGGCGGCGGGGCAATCCGACGTACACGACGGCTCCCGGCCCTTCCCCCGGCAGACCCACGGTGACCGTCCGTCCTTCTTCCTCGACGGACGCGTCGAGTCCCGTCACGGCGAGCTCCGAGGCGGCACTGGCCGCGGTTGCCGTGTCGGGAAAGATCAACCGCACTCCTTCGCATCCGAGGCCGTCCGCATCGCGGACGCACCGCTCGAAAGCCTCGACGAAGCCGGCTTCGGGAGTCAGCGCACAGCGGATGGCAGGTCCCGCGGACGCGCCCTCTTCCGATTCCCTCTCGGCGGCCGTCGTGGCGGGCAGCAGTTCCTCCGGCCAGCGTCGCGCCCGTGGAAGCTGGCGTTCGATGAGCTTCGTGAACGCCGGTTCGGGTCGGTCGGAGATCGCGATCTTCCGGCAGTCCTCGGGCAGCGTCTCGAGAATCGGGTCCACGCTGCCCCACTCGTCGAGCGCCCGAAGGTCCGCCACGCCATCGAGCACGAGCAGCCGGAGATCCGCGATCGAGCGCAGTCCGGCCCGGATGTCGGGCAGGAGACGCGACGGTCGTCCCACCAGGATCTGGGCGTCGGCGCGAACCTGGACGGAATCGACCGGGCGGTCTTCCTCGGGAGCCGCCGCCGGGCAGGCGACGCGAAGCCCGGCCGGACCGACGGCGCGCTGTATCGCGGCTGCCGTACGCCAGGCCCGCCGCGCATCCGCCACCAGGACGATCGCCTGCACGGTTTCCTCGTCCGGATCGCAAATCTCGAGCGCCGCGAGCGCGACGACCCCCGCCTTCCCGGAGCCCTCCCCCGCGAGAAGGGCCACGTGGTGTCCGCGACGGATCGGCGTCGCAGCCGCTTCGAGAACCTCGGGCAGCTCCTGGAAGCCGAGTCGGGAAGAGATCAATTCGATATCCATGTCACCGGTGCCTTCAGCCATGAGTTCTCCGCTACGGTGCGACGGGACGCAATTGACGGCGCGGTGGTCGGGCTCCTAACCTGAGCGGCGCCGCGAACGCCTCCGCCAGCCGCATCGTGCAACCTCTACTCGCCCACATATGATCGAAGCAGCCGCGCCTCTGCGAGATGCGACCTGGGGAGTATGGCTCACTCTCTCGTTGCTCGGCGCGGGCCTATATCTAACCGTCCTCCTCCGCGGCCTGCAATTCCGACGCCTTCTGCGGGCCTTTCGGTTCGCCACCCTCGAGCGCGTCGAGCCGGACGGCGACGGAGATCTGTCGCACTACCAGGCGCTCACCATCGGGCTGGCATCCAGCGTCGGCATCGGCAACCTCGCGGGCGTCGCCGTCGCACTCGCGGCGGGCGGTCCGGGCGCGCTCGTCTGGATGTGGGTCGCCGGGCTGCTGGCGATGGCCACGAAGTATGCCGAAGCGCTCCTCGGCGTGCGCTTTCGCGAAACCGACGTGAAGGGCCTCAAGAGCGGCGGTCCGATGTACTATCTGGCCAACGGCATTCGGTGGGGAGCCCTCGGTCGAATCCTCGCGTTCGGCTTCGCGGTATGCCTGGTCGTCGCCGCGCTCGGCTTCGGCAACGGCGTGCAGGCCCATGCCGTAGCCGGTGCGGCGGGTCGGATGGGGGGCGTGCCGGCGCTGGTGATCGGAGGCGCGACCGCACTGTTCGTCGGCCTGGTCACGCTCGGCGGCGTGCGGGCGATCGGACGGGTGACCGCCGTTCTCGTCCCCGTGATGATCGCGGCATACCTGGGAATCGTCGGCTGGGCCGTGGCGGCACACGGGCAGGTGGTGGCCGACCTGCTCCGAACGATACTGGAGTCTGCCGTGAGCGGGCGGGCGGCGGGCGGTGGTGTGGCCGGTTTCGGGATCGGCCAGGCGATTCGAAGCGGCCTCGCGGTCGGCGCCATCTCGGGAGAGGCGGGTGCGGGCACCGGCGCGATCGCGGCGGCCTCGGCCCGAACACGGGAGCCCGTACGGCAGGCGCTGGTCGCGATGAGCGGAACGTTCGTCGATACCATCGTGGTGTGCGGCGCGACGGGGCTTCTCCTGCTTTCCGCCGGCGTGGGCGTCGAGCGGGGCGGGGCTTCGATCGCCGGGACGGACGCTGTCTGGTGGACCGATCCGGGCGGCCTCGCTTCCGTACTCCCGGGGGCGGCCGGCGACTGGCTCGCAGCGGGGCTGTTCGCGGCCTTCGCCTTCAGCACGATGCTGGCCTGGGCATACTACGGGGAGCGCGGCGTGCAGGCTCTTCTCGGGCAGCGGGCCGTTCTCCCGTTTCGCTTTCTGTTCATCGGGATCATTCCGTTGGGGTCGGTCATGCAATTCGACGTTCTCTGGGCCGTCTCCGACGCATTCAGAGGCTTCATGGTCCTGCCGAACCTGATCGGTATCGTCGTGTTGTCGGGGATCGTGGCACGCGAGACGCGCGCCTATTTCGGTGGTCGGCGGGGTGCTCCGACTCAGCCCTCGAAACGGGGGTAGTGGCCGAGGTCGTAGGCCCGGATCGCGAAGATCTCGCGCGGCTGAAAGCCGATCTCCGCCAGAGTGCGGGATTCATCGGGAACCTGCCGCTCCGCGTATTCGACGTAGTAATCGGCAGGGTCGTCGACGTCCCGCTGCAGCAACAGCCGCAGACCTTCCGCCTTGGCGTCGGCCACCGTCGTGTCCGCGGGAAGCTCGACGACGTGCTCCAGCCAACGGTCGGGCATGACGAGACGAACCGTCGTCGTCTCCTGCCACGTGGGCGTCGAGGTCATACGTGCCCGAGGGTGTAGAGGAAGCGTTTCGTGAGGTCCGTGATGTCGAGTCCGGCGACGCGGTCCGTCTCCACGCGCACGTTCGTGTGCCCGTGCGCGCGATCGACACGGATCGTCGCGCTGCCGATTTCTCCCTGCAGGGTCAGCCCGCCGTCTTCCGGTTCTCGAACGGCGAGCGTGGCATGTTTCGCGAAGAACCGCTTCGCTCGTTCGAGCACGTCTTCCGGCGACACTTCGGTCATGACGAGGTAGCGCATTGGCGGAAATTCGGATTCGATGCCGATCGAGTCAACCGCGCCCCGGCCGGCCGGCTTTGCGTCAGACCTTGTCAGAGCCACGGCACCACGGAACTTTAGGGGCCATGAATTCCGACGCTTCGTTCGGCAGCTTCTTCCTGCCGGGTCCCACCGAGGTCCATCCGGAGGTCCTCGCGGCGCTCACACGACCGGTCATCGGGCATCGTGGACCGGAGATGACCGAACTCCTCTCCGTCGTCGATCCTCCGCTTCGCCGATTGTTCGGAACGGGGCGGCCCGTACACATTTCGAGTTCGTCGGCCACCGGGCTCATGGAGACCGCCGTCCGCAACCTGAGCCGGCGACGGATCCTCTGTCTCGTCTGCGGCGCGTTCAGCGCGCGCTTCCATGCCATCGCCCGGCGGTGCGGCCGGCCCGCCGATCGGCTCGAAGTGGTGTGGGGGGAGCCGAACCGGCCCGAGGAATTGCGTGCGGCCCTTCGAGAGGCGGACGGGCGGTACGACCTGGTCACCGCCGTGCATTCCGAGACGTCGACCGGCGTACTCAACCCGGTACCCGAGCTGGCCGCGGTCGTGGCCGACTTCGACGACGTGTTGCTGGCCGTCGACGCGGTGACGTCGGTGGGCGGCGTACCGGTGGAGTTCGACGCCTGGGGCGTCGACTACCTGCTCACCGGGTCGCAGAAGGCGCTCGCTCTGCCCCCCGGACTCGCGTTCGCGGCGGCCTCCGAGCGAGCGCTCCGACGGGCGGAGAGCGTACCCGAGCGGAGCTACTATTTCGATCTGCTCGAGTTCGATCGGCGCGCGGCGGCCCATTCGACGACGAACACGCCGGCCGTGTCGCTGCTCTACGCGCTTCGGCTCCAGCTGGAGCGCATCGCCGAAGAAGGCCTGGAGGCGCGCTTCGATCGACATGCCCGGATGGCCCGGCGGACCCGCGAATGGGTGGATCTGTTGGCGGAGGTCTCGGGACGGGATTTCAGGCTGCTGGCGCGCGAAGGCTTCCGATCCCCGACCGTCACGGCGGTTCTCCTGCCCGAGGAGCTGTCCGGGCCGGCCGTCGTGGGCGGGCTGGCCGAACGGGGAATCACGATTGCGCCGGGCTATGGCCGGCTGAAGGAGGAAGCGATCCGCATCGGCCACATGGGCGACCACACGCTGTCCGAGCTGGAAGCCGTGCTCGCGGCAACGGCCGACGAACTCGGCGTTTCGCTTCCCCCGGCCGCCACCACGGCCGGGACCGGCCGGGAGGCCGCTCTTGGCTGACAAACGGCTGGTCCTCGCCGATCCCCTGTCGGAGGAGGGACTCGATATCCTTCACGCCGCCGACCTGGTGGTCGAGGACCTGTCGACGCGATCACGGCCCGAGCTGCTCGACGCGTTGAACGGCACGTCCGGGCTGATCGTCAGGAGCGCCACGCTGGCCGACCGCGAGCTGCTGGACAGGGCGTCGTCGCTGGAGGTGATCGGACGGGCGGGCGTCGGGCTCGACAACATCGACCTGGAGACCGCCACCCGGCGGGGCATCGCGATTCTCAACGCTCCGGCCGGCAACACGCTGTCGACCGCGGAGCATACGTTCGCGTTGCTCCTCGCACTCGCACGAAGCATCCCGGGCGCCGCCGCTTCGATGCGGGACGGACGTTGGGAGCGGAAGTCGCTCAAGGGCGAACAACTGTCCGGGAAGGCGCTTGGCGTGGTCGGCGTCGGCCGGATCGGCGCCGAGGTCGTGCGGCGGGCCCGGGCGTTCGGCATGGAGGTCCTCGTCACCGATCCGTATCTGACCGCGGCGCGCGCCGGGAATCTCGACGTACGGCCGGTGTCCCTCGAACAGTTGCTGGAAGAGGTCGACTTCCTCACCCTGCACGTTCCCCTGGTGGACGAGACCCGACACCTGATCGGCCGGGAAGAGCTGGCGCGGATGAAGCCGACGGCCTGTCTGATCAACGCCGCGCGCGGCGGGATCGTCGACGAGCGGGCGCTCCGGGAGGCGTTGACCGCGGGGGACATCGCCGGCGCCGCCCTCGACGTGTTCGAGACCGAGCCGCTGCCCGCCGACGACCCGCTGCGGGACTGCCCGAACCTGATCATGACTCCCCATCTCGGCGCGTCGACCCCCGAAGCGCAGCGAGAGGTCGCGATCGAGATCGCGGAGGCCGTGCGGGATGCGCTGCTCGACGGTGACCTCGGTCCGGCCGTGAACCTGCCGAGCGTCGCTCCGGAGGATCGGCGGAAGACGAACGCGGTCCTCGAGCTGGCCCGTGCCCTCGGCCGCCTGCTGGGGGAGCTGAGCGACGGACCCACGGACGAGATCATCGTGCGGTACACCGGTCCGCGCGGAGCGCAGGCGGAGCTGACCGTCGCCGCCGCCCTCGAGGGCTTTCTCTCCCACCGGCTGGCGGGTCCCCTGAATCTGATCAACGCGGTGCTGTTGGCCGAGGACCGGGGCATCGAGATCAGCCGGTCCCGCGTGCGGCGGGCCGGGCGCGGAGCCGACTGGATCGAGCTCGAGACGAGTTCGGGCGAGCACCGGCGGTCGGTCACGGGCAAGCTCACGAGCCGTGAAGAACCACGTCTTCTCAGGGTCGACGGGTTCCGCGTCGAAGTGACGCCCCGGGGGCCGCTGCTGTTCGTCCGCAACGACGATGTGCCGGGCGTGATCGGCGCGCTCGGCACGATCCTCGGCGGAGCGGGAGTGAACATCGGCGAGTTCCACCAGGCGCGTGACCGACAGGACGGGGAAGCCCTGGGCGTGATCACGCTCGATGGCGAACTCGAGTCGGAACGGCTCGCCGCGCTGCGCGAAGTGGCCGGCGTGCGGGACGTGCGCCAGGTTACGCTGTAGAGGTCCGGGACCTCCGGGAGGAGAACCGGCCGCCCGTCAGTAGACCGGCAACTCCGGATCGACGTCGCGGGCCCACGCGTTGATGCCCCCCGCCAGATTCAGCGCCCGATCGAAGCCGCGGCTGTGGAGGAACTCGACGACCTCTGCCGAACGGCGGCCCGTCCGGCAGAACCAGACGGAATCGCGTTCCGGGTCGATCTCTCCGAGCCGTTCCTCCACCTCGTCCGCCGGTATGGCCAGCGCACCCAGGTCCTCGAGGTTCGAGATCTCGTGCTCTACGACGTCACGGACGTCGACCAGGAGCGGATCCCATCCGTCGTCGAGCATCTCGCGGAGCTCGCGTGCAGCCACTTCGGGCATGGGCACGGGCAGACGGAAGTCGTCGGGGATGTCGAAGGTAGACTCTTCCTGGCCGATGCTGCAGAACTCCTCGTAGTCGATCAGTTCGGTCACCGTGGGGTCCTCTCCGCAGACCGGACATTCCGGGTCCGGGCGGATATCGAGGGACCGGAAGTCCGCCCCGAGCGTGTCGACCAGCAGGAGCCGTCCGACCAGCGGGTCCCCGACTCCCGTGAGGAGCTTCATCGCCTCGACCGCCTGGATCGACCCGATGATTCCCGGAAGGGCCCCGAGAACCCCCGCTTCGGCGCAGCTCGGAACCAGTCCCGGAGGCGGCGGATCGCGGAACAGGCAGCGGTAGCACGGACCGTCTTCGGCGGCGAAAACCGAGGCCTGGCCGTCGAACTGGAAGATTGCGCCGTAGACGAGCGGGATGCCCAGCATCACGCAGGCATCGTTGATCAGGTATCGGGTGGGGAAGTTGTCGCTGCCGTCGACGACGACGTCCCAGCCCCGTAGCGCGTCGAGCGCGTTCTCCGATGTCAGACGCTCCGGGAACTCGACGATCTCGATCTCCGGGTTGAGCGCCTCGAGTCGGGCGCGGCCCGACGCGCTCTTCCGTTCCCCGAGGGCCGCCGTGTCGTGCAGGATCTGCCGGTGGAGATTCGACAGCTCGACCCGGTCGCCGTCGGCCAGCCCGATGCGGCCGACTCCAGCCGCCGCCAGGTAGAGGGCGGCGGGCGAGCCCAGTCCCCCGGCCCCGACGACGAAGACGCTTCCGTCGCGCAGACGCTCCTGGCCGGCCGCACCGAGTTGCGGGAGAATGAGCTGGCGATGGTAGCGGACGCGCTCCTCGCGACCGAGGGGACGCGTGGCGCGATTCCCGGGGCCTCTATCCGACGGCATCGATCGCGTACCGGATGGCAGCGTAGTTCTCACCCACGGAGCCGGCCCGCCGGAAGATCGAGGAGCCCGCCACGAGCACGTCCGCGCCCGCCCGGGCCGCGCCGGGCGCGGTCTCCGGGCCGATGCCGCCGTCCACCTGCACGTGGAGACGGTCCAGGCCGCGTTCCGTGGCCAGTCCGCGCACGGACTGCACCTTGCCGAGGGCCTCCTCGATGAAGGCCTGCCCTCCGAATCCGGGGTTCACGGTCATGACGAGCACGAGATCCACGGCCGGGAGAATCTCGCTCAGTGTCCCGGCGGGCGTCGCCGGATTCAGCGCCACCCCCACCTGGCAGCCGAGCCGGCGGATTTCGTGTACGTCCCGATGGAGGTGAGTCGACGCTTCCTGGTGGATCGTGATCATGTCGGCGCCCGCCTCCGCGAAGGCGGCGAGGAAGACGTCGGGGTTGTCGATCATCAGGTGCACGTCGATGAACGAGTCCGTCACCCGGCGAAGCGACTTCAGCACCGGAATGCCGATGCTGAGGTTCGGCACGTAGTGGCCGTCCATCACGTCGAAGTGGAACCAACGGGCGCCGGCCGCTTCGCAGGCTTCCACCTGTTCGCCGAGCCGGGCGAAGTCCGCGGCCAGGAGCGACGGGGCGAGGATGCGGTCCGGCATCTCAGATGACCTCCAGCTCACGGCCGACCTTCTCCAGGGCGTCGAGGGCACGATCCAGATGCTCGGTCTCGTGGGCGGCGGAGATCTGACAGCGGATGCGCGCCTCGCCCTTCGGCACGACGGGGAATCCGAAGCCGATGACGAAGACACCCTCGTCCAGCAACCTCTCGCTCAGAGCGATCGCGTCCGCCGTCGCGCCGACGACCACGGGCACGATCGGCGTTTCCCCCTCGATCGGCTCGTAGCCGAGATTCTCGAGCCGCTCCCGGAAGTACGCGGTGTTCTCGCGAAGCCGCGCCACGAGCTGCGGGTTCTGCTCCAGCACCTCGATGGCCGCCAGCGCCCCGGCCGCCGAGTGCGGTGGCAGGGCGTTCGTGAACAACTGCGTGCGCGAGCGCTGCGTAAGGTAGTCGATCACGGGCCGGCTGCTCGCCACGAAGCCGCCCGCCATCCCGCCGAGTGCCTTGCCCAGCGTGGACGTGATGATGTCCACCTCGCCGTGCATGCCGAAATGCTCGGGCGTGCCGCGGCCGGTGTCGCCGAGCACACCCGTGGCATGGGAATCGTCCACGGCGAGAATGGCGTCGTAGCGATCGCACAGCTCCCGCATCCGGGGTAGCGGGGCCACCTCGCCCTCCATGCTGAACACGCCGTCCGTGACGACGAGGCGATGGCGGGCCTCCCGGGTCTCCTGCAGGAGCTCCTCCAGGTGGTCCATGTCGAGGTGTCGGTAGATGTGCCGCTCGGCCTTGCACAACCGGACGCCGTCGATGATCGAGGCGTGGTTCAGGGCATCGGAGATCAGCGCGTCTTCGGGACCGAGAAGGGGCGCGAAGAGCCCCTCGTTCGCGTTCCAGCACGACGTGAAGGTGAGGGCGGACTCGGTCTCGAGGAAGTCGGCCAGCCGGTTCTCCAGCTCCCGGTGGATGTCCCAGGTGCCGCAGATGAAGCGAACGGAAGACGTCCCGGCCCCGTACCGACGCGCGCCGTCGACGACACCATCCACCACCTCGGGCCGATCGGACAATCCCAGGTAGTTGTTCGAACAGAGGTTCACCGTTTCGCCGTAGTCCTCCAGCTCGACCACCGGCCCCTGCATCCCCATGATGTGCTGGAGCTTCTTCCAGACACCCTCGGCTTTCATCTCGGCCAGCTCCTCGGCCAGCCGCCGGTTGAAGTCCCGGTTCACCACCGATGCGTTCATGTCCGATTCGTCGTACAGGACCATACCTCCCCTCTCTCGGCGGTTCGCCCGCCGTCACTCCTGGTAGTAGTCGTCCGCCGTTCGATCCAGGACCGTCGCTTCAGACACCCGGATGGCCGGTCGTGATCCGAAGCTACCGCACAGTGTGAAGCCCGACAGCGTCCCGCGCACGTGAGCGAGCCGGCGAGAGCCGATGGCCGCTTCGAGCGATCCGTCGGTCGTCGCCGGCCCTCGAAGCGCGAACGGCCGCTGGTTGCCGAATTGTCCCGGACCGAAGACGAGGCAACCGTCCGCCCGCTCGAGGGTTCCCGTTCCGACGGCGAGCATGGGGGAGAACGGACCGTCCTCCCGAGATACGATTCGCCCCAGTTCGAGGCCGTCGGCGCGCACGACGTAGTCGCCCGCCGGAAGCTCCAGGGCGCGCACTTCGTAGAAGCTGATCGGATTGTCGGCGCACATCGTCTCGTACGTCACGCGGCGGGCCGAGAGCTCGAGGCTGCTGTCGGTCACGGCGACGATCGCCGTGTCGAGCCGGCCGCAGGCGTTCGGTGTGATCGGGCCCGCGAACTCGAGCGGGAAGGTCTCCCCCGCGGCCACGGTATCGGGGAATGCCGCCCACGTGACGACCGCGTCGCTGGTGGTCGGTTCACCGATACGCCAGCAGCCCGCGAGCGCGAGGAGCAGGCCGAGACCGCAGGCGAAGCGCGTCGTGGAAGCGTTCAATGGACGGCCAATCTGCCCCCGCTGCGGGAGGGCTGCAAGGAACTAACGCCCGCCAGCGGCGATACTACGAGACACGAACGCCGCGCGCGGGTGCGGAACCTGCCGAACTCGTTCAGAGGTGGGCTGCTTGCGGAACCACGATCAGACGGAACTGACGCCGAGCAGGCGCAACTCCGTCCGACAGCGGAAGGCGTGGTGGATCGGTTTCGCCCTTTCGGCGGCCGTCCACGCGGTCCTCCTCTTCGGGTGGCGGACTCCCGCCCCCGAAGGTCCGGGCTCGCTCGCCGCCGGGCCGCGGGCCGGTGACATCCGGGCCGCTTCCGGGGGGAGCGCGATGACCGCGATCGACATCCGGATGCCGCAGCCCATCGAGGTCCCCGAGCCCCCGACCAGGCGGCCGCAGCTCGATGACCCGAAGCTGGCGGTTCCCGAGCCGGATCAGCGGGTCCTGACGGCGTCGTTCCAGGGTCCGACCGGCGCGGCGATGAGCGAGGGGCGGGACGGATCCGGTCTCCCGAATGCGACGGGCGCCGGAGACGGGGGGAATGATCGACAGGGCCGGGATCGCCGAACCTTCCCGACTCCCCGATCCATCATTCCTCGCTGGGATCCGCCGGACGCGTTGAAGGGTCGGCGCGTCACCTTTCGTGTGCGCGTGAACGAGCAGGGGGAACCCACCGGCGAGATCGAGGTGCGCCCGCGGATCGACGAGACCGAGTTCGTGCGCCGGGTGCGCGACGATCTCCTCACCATGGATTACCTGCCGGGGCGGCAGGACGGACGGCCCGTCACCGACTGGGCGGAGCTGACCCTGACCTTTTGATTCGTCGCTCGTTTGCCCGCTCCACCGACCCGTCTATATTCAGCCGCCATGGCTGAATTCCGTCGCACGAACCGCCCCCCGGGCCTCGCCCCCACGGTGTGAAGGGGCCCTTGATCTCGGGGGCTCGTCCTCAGGTCGCGCCGGCCAGATTTCGCGCCGTGGCGGCACGATTCCCGGGCATCGCGTGTCTCGGCGCGGCGGCTCTGCTCGTTCCGACCGGTCTCGCGGCGCAGGAGGACCGGGCCGGAGAAGCGGAAGAACCACCGCCTCCGGCCGTCGATTCGGCCGTTGTGCTCGACGCCCTCCAGGCGGAGGTGTCGCCCGACACGCTCCCGGGTCTTCGTCTCGGTAGCGGCCGCATCCCTTACGTCTGGCCCATCGAGCTGGAGAGCGCGCTCGGGACGTTGCGCTTCAGAGACCGGCTTCCGGGTGAAGACGTATTCGAATGGCTCCTCACGCGCGAAGCCGACGCGACCGAACGACGGGCCGCGCGCCGCGACACGATGTGGGCGATCCTCATGCCGATGGACGACAAGCTCCCGGCCTGGTTCGAGCCACGTCGGTTCTTCGTGCGGGGCGATACGCTCACGGCCGAGCGGGATGAAATCCAGCGGCGCGACGCGCCCGAGCAAATCGACCTCCTCCCGGACGCGATCGCGGGGGTGGCGGATCTTGAGTTGAACATCGACGGAACCGGCCGGATCGGGTCGCAGTGGCAGTCGTTCGATCCGTGCACGATCGGAGCGGGCCAGCGATGCGAGGCGGGCGCGCTCCCCACGATCACGCCGGATTTCCAGCTGCGGGCGGTCGCCAACGGGACGATTTCCGAGCGGGTCCACCTCGACGTCGACTTCGATCAGACCCGTGAGTTCGACGCGACCAACGACCTCACGGTCTACTACGAGGGCCTGCCCGGCGAGGTTCTCGAGCGCGCCGAAGTGGGCGAGGTCACGCTTCCGCTTCCGCAGTCGCAATTCATATCCCGGGGCATCCCTGCCGGCAACTTCGGGATGCGGGCCGAAGCGCGGGTCGGTCCGCTGACCCTCCGCGGCGTGCTGGCGGAGCAGGACGGCAGCGTGGAGACGCGCAACCTGACGCTGGACGTGGGTGGTGGCGAGGAAGGGGTCCTGCAGGACCTCGAAACGGTGCTCGATGACGCGAACTACGCCTCCGGCCAGTTCTTCTGGGTCGTCGATCCACGGGAGCTGCCCGGCTATCCGGACATCGACGCGACGGCGCTTCAGTCGACGGACGCGCCCCAGGCACTGCGGCCCTCCAGCGGGCTCAAGCTCTATCGGCACGAGGTGCGGGCGGGCCAGCAGAACGTCGAGGAGGGCGTCATCCAGGCCCGGGCGGTCGCCGCCCGGCCGGAGGCCGCCGATCCGACGCTTCCCGACTCCGCGCAGTTCCAGGGATTCTTCCGGCCCCTGGTCGAAGGAGAGGACTACATCTCGCACAGCAGCGGCCTGTGGGTCGTCCTCAAATCGCGCATCCAGGAAGCGGAGGCGCTCGCGGCCACGTACATCACGGCGGCCGGAGATACGGTCGGCGACTACGATGCCGAGGAGATCTTCCGGGAAATCGCGAACTCGGGCTCGGGCGAGCTTCCCGTTCTCGAGCTGCTCCGGGATCCGGCGACCCATCGTCCGGGCGGTGTGACCTGGGAGCGCGAGTTGCACCAGGTGTATCGCGTGTCGAGTTCGCCGGACGTCGTACCGGGAAGCATCGAGCTGACGATCTCTCAGGGACCGATCGAATCCGGGCCGATCGTCCGCGAATTCGGAGGGGAAGACTTCACGTTCCTGCAGATCTTCGGCCTCGACGAACAGCCCACCGACGACCGGCTCGACGCGGGCAGGATCTGGCGGCCCGCGACCTCCGGCGGCGAGGGGGTCGTCACCGGGAGCTACGTGATCTTCCCGACCCTCGAGCCGTTCAAGCAGCCGCCGCCGATCGCCTCGCTCGACGGCGAACGCTTCCCGCTCACCGGAGGTGATCTGAACGAGGCCATGTACGACGAGCCGATCGACCAGCTCCGGGAATCGAGTTTCCGCTACCGGCTGAACTTCAGCTATCGCGCCCGGAGCGCTGGACGCGCCAGCGAGTTCAGCCTCGGAGCGATCGGCATTCGCGAGGGAAGCGAGACCGTGACGATCGATGGTCGCGAGCTGGAGCGCGGCGTGGACTACGCGATCGATTACGAGATCGGCCAGCTTCAGATCCTCCGGCCGACGGAGCTGTTCGGCGCGACCGGCTCGCCGTCGCTGGACGTGCGGTTCGAGCAGAAGCCCATCTTCCAGGTGCAGCCCACCAGCATCGTCGGCCTGACCGGTGAGTACGCCTTCGACGAGCGGAACCGCATCGACTTCGTCGGGCTGCTCCAGCGCGAAGGGTCCGTGCTCAACCGGCCGGAGCTGGGCCTGGAGCCGGGTGCCGTGAGCCTCGGCGGCGTCGTCGGCACCTTCCAGTTCGAACCGGCGGCGCTCGACCGGTTCGTGAACGGTCTGCCGGGCATCAGCACCGACCTGCCGTCGACGATCAGCGTGAACGCGGAAGTGGCGGGCTCCGCCCCCACGACGAACCGCCAGGGCCTCACCTACGTGGACGACTTCGAGGGGAGCTCGCGGCTGCGGATCGGGCTGGGCCAGGGGGCGTGGCGTCGCGGAAGCGTGGTGAGCCGCCCCGACGTCGACGGAGACGACTACCTGCCGGACGCGCCCGGCCTGGAGAACAAGCTCCGGGGCGTGTGGCAGTCGCAGTGGCTCACGAACCAGGGCGAACTGCGCGGGCCCCTGCCGACGACGGACATCGATCCCGCGATCAACACGCTCAACCCCCAGTCGACCGAGAACGTCCTCTGGGTGTCGCTCAACGATCCACCGTCGGGGGAGAACGGCTGGCTCACGCTGACGCAGACCCTGTCGGAAACGGGCCTGGACCTCACCGCGGTCGAGTTCCTGGAATTCTACGCGCTCAGCTTCAACTCGACGTCGGAGCGGATCGCCCTGATCATCGACATCGGAACGGTGTCGGAAGACGCGCTCGTGGCCGACTCGCTCGGGCTCGCGTCGGGCATCGGTGAGCTGGACCAGGAGGCCGATCCGCTCGTCGGGGTGTGGGGGAACCAGGACGACACGGGAATCTGGGACCAGGCCTGCGTGGCCGAACCCGACGTGACCGCGTATCCCCTGAACGACCCGCGCGCGAACTGCACGAACAACAACGGCTTCGAGGACACCGAGGATCTGAACCGGGACAACTTCCTGAACACGGAGGAGCGCTATTTCCGCTTCGTCGTTCCGCTCAACGCTCCGTCGCGCTACCTGGACCGGCAGACGCAGAGTGATTTCTCGAAGTACCGCATTCCCCTCGCGCTGCCGGACCTGCTCGAGAACGTGACCGCCGGCGCCCGCCAGAACGTGAAGCACATCCGAATCACCTTCGCGAGCGATCGGGCGGAAACGATCCTGCTCAGCCGCATGGAATTCTCCGGCTCGCCGTGGCTCAAGCGCGCCGGGTCGGGCAGCGTCGACGGCTTCCTGGGCCAGGCGCCGGGAACGGCCGGCCAGGTGGCGGTCGGGCCGATCTCGACCACCGACGCCGGGTACGTCTCGCCGCCCGGGATCCGCGACCAGCAGGCGCAGAGCACCGACGACCTGACGGCCGAGACCCAGCCGATCAACGAGCAGTCTCTGCGCCTCTCCTTCGAGGACGTGCCGTCCGGCGAGCGCGTCGAGGTCTTCCGGCGGTTCACCGAACGCCCTCGCGACTTTCTCCTGTACCGGCAGCTTCGTGCCTGGACCCTGCCCGTGGAGGGGGATTTCGGTCCGGGGGCCCCGCTGCGTTTCTATCTCCGACTCGGCTTCGATCCGGAGAATTTCTACCTCTATCGGACGCCCTTGCAGGCGCCCGTCGGCGAGACGCCCCAGCGCGCGGACTGGCAGCCCGAGCGTTTCGTGGACTTCGAGCGCTGGATCGAGCTGCGGGCGGAGGCCGAGCGTCAGTTGATCGAAGCCGGCAGCGCCCTGCCGGCCGATTCGGCGATCGTCGTATGGGACGTGGACGTCTTCGCCGACGGGGACAGCACGCACGCCGTGGTGGTCAGCGACCGGTCGCGCGCGCCGAACCTTTCGGCGATCCGTGAAATCGCGATGGGCGTCGAGAACGTCGGTGCGTCCACGGCGGGGGCCGGCGAGATCTGGATCGACGACCTGCGTCTCGGCGACGCCACCGACCGCGGTGGTACGGCGATGCGGGCGGGGGTCGACGTCACCCTGGCGGACGTCGCGAGCTTCCAGACCCGGTTCTCACGCCAGAATCCTTTCTACCGACAACTCGGAAACAGGCCGTCTTACCGGTCCCAGGACGACTTCTCCACCCGCGGCCGAATCCAGTTCGGGCGCTTCTTGCCGTCCGGGCTCGGGCTTCAGATACCGATCACGTTTCAGCACAACTCCGCGGGCACGGATCCCTTCTACATCCAGGACGCCGACGTGCTCGCGGAACGGATTCCGGGGCTCCGTACTCCCTCGTCCTCCTCGACCTCGTGGAGCGTGGGGCTCTCGAAGACCGGCCCGTCGGACAGCCCGATACTCCGCGCCACGATCGACGGATTGCGGCTCGGGTTCAGCCGCCGAAACAGCAGCCAGACGGCCACGCAGAGCGAGAGCGAGGTTACGGGATGGTCGGCCACCGCCTCCTGGTCGCGCCCGGTGGCGGACGCGTCGCTTCCGGTGCTCCCGGGGTTCCTGCGGGCGGCTCTGGACGCCCTGCCCGGTTTCATCTCGAACTCCACCATCGTCGAGAACCTGAAGAACCTCCGGTTCCGCTATACTCCGCGCGACCTGAGCCTCGGGGCGACATTGAACAACAGCCGAACGGAGCGCCGCCGGTTCACGAACTCCGTGAGCGGGGCCGACGACGTGGTCGATCCGACGATCAACCGTGTCCACACCCTGGCCCCCCGGGCCGCCGTGCAGCTACAGCCCTTCCCCTCGCTGGTCGCGGGTCTGAACCTGGCGGGTCAGCGCGATCTGGTCGATCCGTCCTTCCGGTTGGAGGGGGCCGCGGGTCGGGAAACGCTGGAGGCGGAGCAGAGCGAATTCCTCGGGCTACCCGTCGGTTGGGAGACGTCTCGCTCCGTGCGCGGGAACCTGGCTTACCAGCCCGAGATCGCGAGCTGGTTCGATCCGCGGTTGACGATGACCACGAGCTACGAGACCTCGCGGAACCCGTCGTACGTCACGAGCCTGGGGGAGGGCTCCGATACGACACTGGTGCGGGATCTCCGGCTCAGCCGGGATATGGCGCTCGACGTGGATGTGGAGCCATCGTCGCTGCTCGGCCTGTTCGGCGTCGCGCCGGCTCGTTCCGCGGAAGGCTTCGATGCGACGCTCCGATCCGTGTGGGATCGGCTCCAGCCGATTCGCTTCGCCTGGACTCGCGCCGTGAGCGCCACGTACGACCGCCGCGACATCGATCCCTCCTTCGGGGACCAGCTCGTGCTCGACGGATTCGATGGTCTGCGGTTCTTCACCGAGTCCGACACGGCCTCCTCGGCCACGCGTCGACGTCGCCTCCAGGTCGGGGGTGGAGTAGAGCTGCCCCTGGCGCTGGACGCGGAGCTCGACTACTCGGTCACGGAGAACGAGTCCTTCCAGCTTCGAAGCAGGCGGTCGACCGAGGACACGGAATGGCCGGTCGTGCGGCTGCGCTGGCGAGAGATGCCGGTCCCGGGTTTCCTGGACTCCGGGGTGCGATCGATTTCGCTGACGGGCGAATGGCGAACCAGTGAGCGAATCACCGGCACGACGACGGGTCAGGATCGTGGGAGCGACAACCTCGACCGGTCGCTCACCGTGACGGTCGTGCTCGAGAACGGATTCAACCTCAGCTACCAGGTCACGAACAGCCTGTCCGAGCGCACGGACGGATCCGGCTTCAGCCGCTCGGACCGCAACTCGCACACGCTGCGGGGCACGGGGACCGTGCCTCCCCCGGGCTTTCTCGGGTTCATCCGGAATCCGCTGCGGCTGTCGGCCGAGGTCATCCTGAACGGGAATTCCGATTGTCGTGAACTCGGCGGCGGCGGATTCACCGGCAGCTTCTCCCCGGACCCCACGGACGTCGACGGCTGCGTGGATTACGTGGATCAGACACAGAACACCATCCGCCTGGCCGCCGACAGCCAGTTCAGCGGGTACGACCTCGGGATCCAGTTCCAGTGGGTGCGGCGCGCGAGCGGCGTGGGCACACGGCAGTCGTCCAACCAGTACAACTTCGACGTCTACGGCCGTTTCTACCTGCAGACGAACACTTCCGAAGTCCCCTCGGTCGGGAGTCGATGACGATCCGTTGAGCGCCGTCGGGATGCTGGAGGTGCACCCGGTACTTCGTCAGGCTTCGACATGATCCGATTCACCGCAACGGAGCGTCGTACGCTCGTTCTCGGCGTCGCCCTCCTGGCCCTCGGGTCGGGCGCGCGCCTGCTGCTCGCCCCCGACCGCGCCGAGTTCGCCTGGGATCCCTCGCCCGCGTCGAGACACGCCGAATCACTGGACGGCGCGAAACAGAGCGTCGACGACACCCTCGCCAGCGCAAGGGCGGCCGCTCGACCCCTCGCGCCGGGCGAGAAGCTCGACCCGAACCGGGCCGACGCCGTGCAGCTGCAACGCCTCACCGGGGTCGGCCCGGCCCGTGCCGCCGCGATCGTACGCGAGCGCGAGACGAACGGCCCCTTCGCTTCCGTGGAGGACCTGACCCGCGTTCCGGGCGTGGGGCCGGGACTCGTTCGAAAGTGGGGGGAGGTCCTCTCCGTGTCGGGACGGTCTCGGGCCGGGATTGCGGCCCCGCCGTCCCGCATCGACCTGAATCGGGCACTTCCCAAGGAACTGGAGCAAATCACCGGAATCGGCCCGGCCCTGGCCCGGCGGATCGTCGAGACGAGGAGGCGTCGGGGCCCGTTCGGTTCGGTCGAAGAACTCCTCGACGTTCCCGGAATCGGCCCGAAAACACTGGATCACCTGCGACAGCGGGGCTTCGTCCGATGACGGGGCCCGCTCGCCGGGGGTCCAGCGTACGCGCCAGCCTCGCCGGCCGTCGGGGTGGCCGGTCGGGCCGTGTACGCCGGGCACGCAAGTTGCGCCCGGACTTCCCCGCGAAGCGTGGTCTCCGTTGGCGGAGGCCAGGGTACCCGAAGATGCCGCCCGTGTCGGCTGGGCGCGCTCACAGCACGGACCACAATGGCATCCATCTCACTCGGAAGCGAACAGATCGGCGAACTGCTGCTGCGGGCGAACCTCGTCAGCCGCGAAGAGCTGGACAAGGCTCTCGAGCAG